>CALJDF010000019.1 GCA_938023835.1 uncultured Alphaproteobacteria bacterium | reverse complement strand
CCCTAGGTCACGGCCCTAACCATTGAGCTCGAGACGCCATGATCTGATCGCCCGAAACCGCCTAACCCGTTGATCGCACGCCGTTCTTTGGCTTCGTTTGTCGGCCGAAAAACCTAAGATGTTGAAAATAAACGGTTCTTTGGCTTCGTTTGGTAATTTCGCTGTTGGCGCGCTGGGACGCCCCGCCGAGTCGGTGCGGCGCGCTACCCCACGACCAGCCGCGGCACCGCCGGCGGGTCCAACTCGGGCAGGGTGAAGTGGAAGGTGGTATGGCCGGGGCGGCTGTCGAAGCCGATTTGGCAGCCGTGTTTTTCGATAAGCAATTTGCATATCGACAGGCCGAGGCCGGAGCCGTGGCTGGCGCCCGACGCGTCGGCTTGGGTGAACTTGTCGAACACCTTGCCGCGGAACTCCGGCGGGATGCCGGGTCCGTGGTCGGTGATCGAAAACACGATCCCGCCGTCTTTTTGTTGCGCGCCGATATCGATCACGCCGTGCAGCGGCGAATGTTTGATCGCGTTCGAGATCAGGTTGGTCAGGACTTGGTGCAATTGATCGGCGCCGCCGTTGATGCGGGCGTTGGGGGCCTCGCCGATGAGCTGAATCTTGATGCCGAACTTGTCGGCGTAGGGTCGGTTTTCCGACACCGCGCCGTCGAGCACGTCTTTGACGCGCAGCGGGCGGAAGTCGATGTCGAGGCGGCCCGATTCGATGCGCTCGATGTCGAGGATATCGTTGACCAGCCGCGCCAGGCGTTCGGAGTTGCGGCTGGCGATGTCGATCAAGCCTTTGGCGGCGTCGGGCAGCTCGCCGATCATGCCGCCTGCCATCAACGACAGCGCGCCCGAGATCGAGGTCAACGGCGTGCGCAATTCATGGCTCACAGTCGAGATGAAGTCTTTCTTCATCGTTTCGGCGCTGACCCGATCGGTAATGTCGAGCACGGTGAGCTGCACCGCCGGCGCACCCTCCCACTCGACAACGCTGAGTTGATTCTCGATCCAAATCCGCGCCCCGTCGCGGCGCAATGCTATGCGGCGGAAGATGTTGGCCATCGGCTCGCCGCGTTCGCGTTGGGTCAGATTGGCCGCGATCTCGGCTCGGTCTTCGGGCAGGAATACCGTCAATAGGCTTTCAAGGGCGAGCACGTCATCGGGGAAGTCGAAACCGAAAATGTCGGTAAAGGCTTGGTTCGCGAACAGCGGTTTGAACTCACGGTGAATGCAGACGCCTTGTCGCGACCCTTCGACCAGATTGCGGAATTTAACCTCGCTTTCGCGCAGCGCTTCGACGTTGCGCTTACGCTCGGTGACGTCGCGCATCACCATTAGGATCGCGCGCTTGCCACGGTACGACAGCGCCCGCCCGGCGACCTCGACGAAGAACGCGCTGTCGTCAATGCGCCGCCAGCGTTCTTCGACGAAGGGCACGCTACCGCCCTTGTCGCGCAACTGGCTCAAACGTTGTTGGGCGAGGTCTTGATAGATCGGGTCGAGAAATCGGGAGATCGGCTTGCCGACCAATTCGCTGCGTCGGGTCGCGCCGAATAGCCGCATCGCGCCGGAGTTGGCAAACTCGATGTTGTCGCTTACCACCAAGATCGCGTCCGGCGACAGTTCGACCAACGAACGATAGCGTGCCTCGCTGTCGGCCAAGGCCTCCTCGGCGTGCTTGCGATCGGAAATATCGCGCGCAATGGCAATCGCTTCGAACTCTTGGCTCTTGAGCACGCGCACTTCGAAGTGATGCACACTGCCGTCGTCTTCGTTGCGCAACCAGTATTCGAAGAATTGCGGTTCGCCGGTGGCCAGGGCGCGGCGGATATGGACAAGCGCGGGCTCGGCGACGCGCTCGGGAAACATGTCCTGCAGCCGCTGGCCGACGATGTCCTCTTCCTTGAAGTGCGGCTGGTAATAGCGTCCGGCGGAATACCCCAAGATGGGGCCGTCCCCCGACAGGCTGATCACCAAGTCGGGGATGGCCGCCAGCATGGCGGCCTGCTTTTGCTTGCTCTCGTCCAACGCGCGTTCGGTCGCGCGCCGGTCGGAGATGTCGCGCAGCGTGATCAACCAAGTGCCGGGCGCGTCCTTGTCATAAGGGAAAATGGCGATCTCGGTATCGAGCGCCGTTTAATCGCGGCGCAGCAGGGTCAGGTTGCGGTGTTCGCCCCGGGTGCCGCCCTCGCGCGACGACAGCCAAACCGAGAGCGCGGCACGGTCGCGCGGATGGACCAGGCTGGACAGCGGCATCCCGACCGGGTTTTCGCCCGCGGGAAAGCGCAGCATGCCGGTCAGCGTTTCGTTGGCGAAGTAAATCCGGCCGTCTTGCACCACGGCAAGGCCCTCGCCTGTCTTATCGAGCAGGCGTTTGAGGAAGGCCGCGTTCTCGGTCACCTGATCACAATCCGGGCCGTTATTGCTTTTGGTCGTTGGTCGGCCATTGTCCGGGTTTTCAAGGTTATCCACAACCCGGCGCGCGTCCCCCTAGAATGTGCGGGCGTCACCCTGGCGGGTCAGGGCCGTGGCGCCCAATCCAACCAGCGCAAAGGCCACCATCCCGGCGCCCATCGGTCCTTGCGCTGTGTGCGGTAAAAACCCCGCGATCACCGTCCCGATCGCCCCGCCGCCGAGCTGGATCGCACCGAAACCGGCCGATGCCGTCCCCGCTAGTCGCGGCGCGAGACCGACTGCACGGGCACCCGCAATCGGCATCATCCCGCCATTGCCGAGCCCGACGAGGAACAAAGGTGCAATCACGCCCGGAATGCTGGTCCAGCCGGCAAAGCCAATGCCGGCGATCAACAGACCGCCGATCAGCGAGCACAGCGTGCCGACGGATAACAGCCGGTCACCCCAGGGTCGGTTGCCGTAGCGGGCCGCGACGGCCGCGCCGATCAACGACCCGGCCACCATCACCAGCATGAAGACGCCGAAGATATCGGTCGGCATCCCGAGGTTCTCGATCAGCACGAAGGGCGCCGAACCGAGGAACACAAAAAACATCCCGTTCATGGCGCCCACGCTGAGGCAATAGCCGAGATAGGGCGGGTAGGCGCACAGCCGTCGCAGATCCGTCGCGATGCGCAGGATGCTCATCGGACGCCCGATGAACCGATTGGTTTCCGTCAGTCGGAAGATACCGATCACCACGGGTACCGCGCCGACCGCGGCAAGAAACCAAAACCCCGCAGTCCAGCCAAACCGCGCCGCGAGCAGACCGCCGATCAGGGGCGATACCGCCGCGCCCAGGCTGATCGAGAGCGTGAGAAACCCCATGATGCTGGCCGAGCCGTTGCGGCCCCAGGCGTCGCGCACCAACGCGCGGGTCACCACGCTCCCGGCGCAGGCGCCAAAGGCCTGCAGCACGCGACCCACCAACAACGCCTCGATCGAAAAGGCCAAAGCGCACACGATGTTGGCGACCACAAACAATGCCGTGCCCCAAAGCAAAACGGGGCGGCGGCCATAGCGGTCCGACATCGGTCCCAGCACCAATTGGGCGATGCCAAAGGCGACAAGAAAAACCGTGAGCGTCAGCTGAACCTCGGCTGGCGAGGCGTTCAGGGCGCGGCTGATCTCGGGTAGGGCTGGCACATAGACGTTGATCGCCAAAACGCCGGCCAAGACCATTGTCATCAACAGTCCGATCGGCGGACGGGCCGAGGGCGGCAACCGGTCGTCGTCCGTCGCGGTACTCATCACTGCCGACCGACCGGTACCCTCAAAGGTTTTCCGACCATTCTTCCGGCGAGCCGGCTTTGAGGCCCGGGGGCAGCTTGGTGGTCTTGGTGCCGTAGGCCTTGCCGACTTGGGCTTGGGTCAAGCCGCCGGCCTCTTGCAAATCGGCATCGGCGAGGTCGGCACCCAACAGGCTGGCGCGTGTCAAATCTGTTTGGGCGAGGTTGGCTTTGGCAAATTGCGCGCCGGCCAGGTCGGCGCCGGCCAAGCTCGCGCCCGACAGATCGGCAAGCGTGAGATTGGCGTGGCGCATCGCTGCATAAGACATATCGGCACCCGACATCCGCGCGCCTGAAAGATTGGCCCGCCGCAATTCGGCAGAGTTCAAAAGCGCCCCGCTGCAATCGCTGTCCGACAAGTTGGCGCCGCGCAGGCTCGCATTCGCCAAATTGGCGCCAGCCAAATCCGCCCCGGCCAAGTCCGCGTTCTCCAGGCGCGCCTTCTCGCCGTCCTGGCCGTTGGAGTCGAACCAAGTTTGATGGGCATCGAGAATACCGGCGATATCGATGGACGGCTTGCGGTCGCGC
>CALJDF010000018.1 GCA_938023835.1 uncultured Alphaproteobacteria bacterium | reverse complement strand
TATCTGTTGGGCTTTGCCATGGCCCAGTTGTTTTACGGGCCGTTTGCCGATCGCTATGGCCGTAAGCCCGCGATCCTGACCGGAATCGGGCTTTACATTATCGGTAGCGCGATATGCATGACCGCAGGGTCAGTGGAAGTGCTGGTGGTAGGGCGCTTTATCCAAGCGCTGGGCGCGGCCTTTGGCCAGGTGCTGGGTCGTGCCGTGATCCGCGACCTGGTAACGCCCGCGGATTCGGCCCGGGTATTGGCCTATGCCACGGTGATCATGGGCGGCACCTCCTTGATCACCCCGACGATCGGCGGGTTCGTCACGGTATTCTTGGGCTGGCCCTATATCTTTGCCGTTTTGTTGGCCTATGCCGGACTGCTCTTTTTGATCGTCGCGTTCGGGTTTCGCGAATCGGTGCCGGCGCTGAACCCCGACGCAATACGCATCGGACCGATGCTGTCCAACTTCGGTATTTTGCTGCGCCACCGGGTGTTCTTACGCAACACCGTGAGCGTGGCGTTCATGTTCGGGGTGTTGTTCACGTTTCTTTCGGGCTCGTCGTTTGTCTTTATCGATGTCTATGACGTGCCGACCACCCGTTTTGGCTTGATCTTTACCGCGATGGCGGGGTCGTTCACCATCGCGTCGGCGGTGGTGGGTCGGCTGGGGAGCAAGTTGCCGCATGAGCGCATCTACGTCGCGGCCGCCGCGGTGGCGACGCTGAGCGCCTTGACAGGCTTTGCCTTGAACGTTGTCGGCTGGACCAACGTCTTTGCCCTGGTGGGCACGATGTCGCTGTTGTCGTTTGCGATGGGCTTCATGGTGCCGCTCGCCTTTGCCCATGCGATGGCGCCTTATCCCGCTATGGCGGGGACCGCATCAGCCTTAATCGGCTTTGTGCAGAGCGTGTTTTCGGCGGGGATGGGTGCGTTGGTGGGTGTGTTGTTCAACGACACCGGCGTGCCGATGTTCGGCATGGTCGCCCTGTTGGCGACCGCCGCGCTGGTGAGCTTCGTGGCCATACGTCCGCCATCAACAGCGGCGGCGTCATGAAGAAAAGCGGCCCGCTGAAACCAGGCTCGGTGCTGTTGATCCTCTTTGTCGGCGGCTTGGTCGCGGTCGGGCCGCTGTCGACGGATATGTACCTGCCCGCACTGCCCGCGATCCGCATTGGATTCGACAGCACCGTGACGTTGGTTCAGCTGACGTTCAGCATGTTCTTGGTCGGCTTTGCAGTGGGGCAATTGATCGTCGGCCCGCTCGGCGACCGCTTCGGTCGGCGCCCGGTTTTGCTGGGCGGCATGGCGCTCTACGCGGTCACCAGCCTTGCTGCGGGCCTCGCGCCGTCGGTCGAATGGTTGATCGTGTTGCGCTTTTTTCAGGCCTTGGGGGCGGCCTCGGCCTGGGTGCTGAGCCGCGCCATCGTGCGTGACTTGCATCCGCCCGAGGAGACAACCCGGATCATCGGCTACACCACCGGGATCATGGGCGCGCTCTCGGCCGTGGTGCCGATGACGGGCGGCGCGCTGGCGCAAACCCTGGGTTGGCAGGCCATTTTCTTTTCGATCGCGGCCTTTTCGCTGGTCTATCTCGTCGTCATCGCATTGTGGTTCAGCGAAACCACAACCCCCAATCGCGACGCGATCCGACCGCTGCCGATGCTGCGCAGCATGCGTATGCTGGTCAGCGACCGGGTCTTTGCAGGATACACCGGCTGCTTGTGCCTTTCGTTGGGCGCGATGTTCGCGTTTATGTCGGGCGGCGCATTGGTCTTTATCGACACCATGGGGCTGAGCCCGTCGCAGTTCGGGGCAATCTTCCTCTCGATGGCGCCGGCGTTTTCGATCGCTTCGTTCTTGACCGGACGCACGTCGCGGTGGGTTGGCCCGCGCATGCTATTTGGCTTTGCCATTGCCTGCACCGTGGGCGGTACCAGCGTTTTGTTCGCGCTGAGTTTAACCGGCGGGCTGACTTTGTGGATCGCGGTGCCGGCCCTGACATTGGTGACCTTCGGCCTGGGCTTCATCATGCCGCTGTGTTTCTCGGGCGCCCTGGCGCCCTATCCCCAGGTGGCAGGCACCGCGTCGTCGTTGATCGGCTTTATGCAGGCCAGCTTTTCGGCCTTGGTCGGGGTGCTGGTCGCGGCGGTCCATGACGGCAGCGCGGCGCCGATCATGGGCTTGATGTTCGGCCTGATGGTGCTGAGCGCGTTGGTGTACGTCACCGTTCTCAGACCCGTGATGAACCGGCCCGAGGCAGCAAAGACCTGATTGGTCAACGGGACGTTGGCGCGTATAGTGCGCGCCCCCTATCCACCCCACCCGTGAGACCATGGCAAAACTGCGCGCCAACACGCTGCCGCTGATCATCGTTCTATCCACCGTTTTGGTGGTGGGCGAGATGGCGACCGACATGTTCATCGCCGCGCTGCCGCAATTGTCGCGCGAGTTTTCGGCGAGCGTGAGCAAAGTCCAACTCACACTGGGCAGCTACATGGTCGGCTTCGCACTGTCGCAGCTCGCCTATGGGCCGATCTCGGATCGCTTCGGTCGGCGCGGGCCGTTGATGCTGGGCACCGCGTTGTTCCTCGCGGCCTCGCTTTTGAGCGCCCAAGCGACCTCGATCAATATGCTGATCGCGCTGCGTTTTCTGCAATCGTTGGGCGGCGCGGCGGGCGTGACGATTTGTATGGCGATCATTCGCGATATGCATGACCGCGACCGCTCGGCCATCATGCTGGCCCGGTTGGGCAGCATCATCGCGATCGCGCCCGCCATTGCGCCGCTGTTCGGCGGCTGGTTGATCGAAACCTTTAGCTGGCGGGCGACGCTTTACGCGTTGGCGGTGTGGGCAGCGCTGGCGATCTGGCTGGTGTGGTTTTTCATTCCGGAATCGAACCAGAACCGCGACCCCCGTGCGACGCAGATGCTGGGTATGTTCCGCAACTTCGGGACGTTGTTGCGAAACAGAACCTATGTCGGGTTCATGCTGACGTTGGTCTGCTGCTTTGGCACCTTCTTCGCGTTCATCTTCGGCGCGCCGTTCGTGTTCATCGAAGTATTCGGCATGCGCGAATCGACCTTTCCGTTGATCATCACGGTGCAGGTGTTCGGCTTTATTGCGGGCACCACGCTGTCCGAACGATTGGCGCCGCGCTATGGCCTGGAGAACGTCTTTCGCTGGGCGATCTTGACGGCCTGGATTTCGGGTGTCGTCACGGCGGCCTTCCCGCTGTTCGGGATCGAGACCATCGTCACCATCGTGGCGCCGATGATCGTGTTCGCGTTTGCGGTGGGCTTTATCTTTCCCCTGGGAACCGCCAGTGCGCTGGGGCCGTTTCCGATGATTGCCGGCACCGCGGCGGCGCTGCTGGGCTTCGTGCAGACCCTGGGTGGGGCCGGCTTCGGGGTGACCTCGGGCGCGTTCTACGACGGGCGCGCGGTGGGCATGACGTCGGTCATGGGTGTCGCCGCGACGCTCGCCGTGGTGGTCTATTTTGCGTTGCTGTGGCGCAGGCCGGCCGAGGTCGTCGAAATCGCACCGGTCGAGCCGGAGGCCTAAGCGCTAGATATCGAGATTGGTGACGTTCAGCGCGTTGTTCTGGATGAAATCCCGACGCGGTTCGACGACGTCGCCCATCAGCGTTTCAAACAGATCCGAGGCCTGATCGACCTGCGAGACCCTGACCTGTAAAAGGCTGCGCGCCGACGTATCGAGCGTGGTTTCCCAAAGCTGGTCGGGGTTCATTTCACCCAGACCTTTGTAGCGCTGAACCTGAAGCCCCTTGCGGCCAAAGGCCATGATGGCATCGAGCAATTGGGTGGGCGAGCGGATAATGACGGTGTCGTCCTTGCGCCGCAGGATGCCGCGACGCTGGTAGGTGGTTTGTAGACTGACCGCCATGTCGTGGAGCTTGAGCGCATCGGCGGAGCGAATGAGGGGCCCGTCGATGACCTGGACCTCCGGGGCGCCGCGCAGATCGCGTTTGAAGCGTAACCCGCCGTCTTCGGTCGGCTCGCCCTGCCAACCTTGCTCTTCGTCGGGCGAGAGTTGATTGAGGCGGCGCGCGACATAGTCGGCAGCGCCGCGGGCCTGCTCGGGATCCGCCAGGACATCGGGATTGAGCGCGCCGGCAATGGCGGTTTGCTCCACCGCATCCCAGGCATAGCGTTTGGACAATGCCCCAACGAGCTTGCGGCATTGCCGCGCCTGATCGACCAGCGTGATGAGGTCGGGGCCGGCGACCTCGGTGTCGTTGTAGAGCGTGAAGACCGCATCGGCGACGCCATCGCCGACCAAATAATCCTCCATCTCTTTTTCGTCTTTGAGGTAGGTCGACGATTTGCCTTGGGTGACTTTGTAGAGCGGCGGCTGCGCGATATAGAGATAGCCGCGTTCGATGATCTCGGGCATCTGGCGATAGAAGAACGTCAGTAACAGCGTCCGGATATGGGCACCGTCGACATCGGCATCCGTCATGATGATGATCTTGTGATAGCGGATCTTGCTGATGTCGAAATCGTCGCGGCCGATCCCGGCGCCGAGCGCTGTGATCAGGGTACCGATTTCGTTGGAGCCCAGCATTTTGTCGAAACGGGCGCGTTCGACATTGAGGATTTTGCCGCGCAGCGGCAGGACCGCTTGGAACCGGCGGTCGCGGCCCTGCTTGGCGGAGCCACCGGCCGAATCGCCCTCGACGATAAAGATCTCGGCCACCGTGGGATCGCGCTCTTGGCAGTCGGCGAGCTTGCCGGGCAGGTTGGAGACATCGAGCGCGCTTTTGCGCCGGGTCAGTTCGCGGGCTTTGCGCGCGGCCTCGCGCGCCGCCGCCGCTTCGACGATTTTGCCGGCGATGGCGCGGGCATCGGCTGGGTGCTCTTCGAGCCAGGTGCCGAGATGTTCGCCGACGAGGCTCTCGACGACGGGCCGCACTTCTGAGGACACCAACTTGTCTTTGGTTTGCGAAGAGAACTTCGGGTCGGGCACCTTGACCGACAGAACGGCGGTCAAGCCCTCGCGGGCGTCATCTCCGGTGATCTGCACCTTGTCGCGCTTGGCGCCGGCGTGTTGCAGCGCATAGGTGTTGATGGTGCGCGTCAGACCGGCACGGAAACCCGCGAGGTGGGTGCCGCCGTCGCGTTGCGGGATGTTGTTGGTAAAGCACAGCACGTTTTCGTGGTAGCTGTCGTTCCATTGCAGGGCCAGTTCGATGGTGATGCCATCGCGCTCGCCGGTGACAACCACGGTGTTGTGGAGGCCTTGTTTCTTGCGGTCGAGGTGCTGCACGAAGGCTTCGACGCCGCCCTCGTAGTGCATTTCCACAATGGTTTCATCGACGCCACGGGCGTCTTTGAGGACGATGATGACGCCCGAGTTAAGGAACGCGAGTTCGCGCAAGCGGTGTTCGAGCGTTTCAAAATCGAAATCGATTTGCGAGAAGGTATCGCGCGACGGCAAGAACGAGATTTCCGTCCCGTGTTCGTCGGAGTCGCCAACGACCTCGAGCGGGCCTTGGGGTTCGCCGTGGACATAGCGCTGATGATGCACATGGCCCTGGCGGCGGATGCGCATATCGAGTTGTGACGACAGCGCGTTGACGACCGAGACACCGACGCCGTGCAGACCACCGGAGACCTTGTAGGAGTTGTCGTCGAATTTTCCGCCGGCATGGAGGTGGGTCATGATGACCTCGGCCGCAGAGACGCCTTCTTCTTCATGGATATCGGTGGGAATACCGCGACCGTTATCGGTGACCGAACACGAGCCGTCCGGATTCAAGACGACGTCGATGCGATCGCAATGGCCGGCGAGCGATTCGTCGATCGCGTTGTCGACAACTTCGTAGACCATGTGGTGCAGGCCCGAGCCGTCGTCGGTATCGCCGATATACATGCCCGGCCGCTTTCGTACCGCGTCGAGGCCGCGCAGTACCTTGATCGAGGTTGCGCCGTAATCGGCTTCGGCACTGAGGTCTTCAGCGTGGTCAGTCATCCTGTATTCCTGTAATGGCGCCGTCCCTCACATCGAGGAACAAGGCGCGTGCGCCGAGCGGCGCAAAAACATCTTTGTCGGTCCCGGTCAGCCAGGCCTGAACCCCCATCCCCAGGACCTGATCTAACAACGCAACCCGGCGCGTTTCATCAAGGTGCGCCACGATCTCGTCGAGCAGCAACAAGGGTGCGGCCCCCGTGCGCAATGCCGCCACCCGGGCATCGGCCAGGACAATCGAGATCAGCAAGGCTTTTTGCTCGCCGGTCGAACATTGGCGTGCCGGCAGCCCTTTATCGAGATGGGTCACGGCGAGATCGCTGCGATGCGGGCCGACCGCCGCACCGCCGGTTTCGGCATCGCGGCCGCGCGACGCGGTGAGCGCGTCGCGGAATTGTTGTTCCGCATCGAGGGCGGCCATGCCGTCGAGCATCGCTTCGACGACGCCCTCCACATCGACCAAAGCGGCGGGAAACGGCCCGATGGCGGCATCCAAGACGCCGGAAAGCCGGGCCACCGCATCGCGCCGCGCGGCGGCGATCGCGACGCCGTATTCGGCCATGGTGTTTTCCAGCGCCAGTACCCATTGGTCCGAGCGCTGGCCTGATTTCAGCAGGCGCGCGCGTTCGCGCATGGCGCGCTCGTAGGCCGACACTCGCGTGGCATGGCCGGGGTCGACACCGTAAACGAGGCGATCCAGGAAACGTCGCCGTGAGGCGCCGTCTTCTTGGAACAGGCGATCCATTTGCGGCGTGATCCAAGCCATCGCAATCGACTCGGCCAGTGCCGCGGGCCCGCGCATGGTTTCGCCGTCAACGCGCACCTGGCGACGCTCCAGGGGCGCCGTGGCCGTGGGGTCCGGGGACATCGTCCCGGTGCCGATTTCGACCCCCCCCCCGGGCGTGCCATCGACGGTTGCCGCGACGGCCCAGCCACGATCGCTATAGCGCCGCACAACGTCGTCGAAGCGCGCCCGCCGCAACCCGCGCCCGGGTGCCAGATACGAAATCGCTTCGAGGATGTTCGTTTTGCCGGCGCCGTTGGGACCGGTCAGCACGACGCAACGGTCGTCGGCGTCGAGACGAAGATGGGGGTAGCAGCGAAAATCAGTCAGCGTCAGGCGGCGGAGGAAGTACGCCGGAACGGAGGCAGTCGCAGAGGAGGGCGCCGCCGCCATGGTGTGTGGGTTGCTCAATCGCGTCTCTACACGCGCATCGGCATGAGGACATAGAGCGCGCGTTCGTCCGCAAGGTCGCGCAAGATGGTCGGCGACACCGAGTCTGCAAGATCGAGGCGCGCGACCTCGCCCCCGATTTGGCTGGCAATGTCGAGCAGATAGCGCGAGTTGAAGCCGATCTCGATGTCCTCGCCAGGATAGCTGACGACGAGTTCTTCATCGGCGCTGCCGCTTTCCGGACTATTGGCCGACAGGTGGAGCTTTTCTTTCTCCAAGGTGAGTTTGATCGACCGCGACTTTTCGGTGGAGATGGTCGAGACCCGGTCGACCGCCTCGGCGAACTGCTTGCAATCCACCTCGAGAATCTTGTCGTTCCCCGAGGGGATCACGCGCTGGTAATCCGGGAAGGTTCCGTCGATGAGCTTGGTGGTGAGGACGGTCTTGCCGAAGGCGAAACGAATCTTCGTCTCCGACAACGAAACCTGCACCGGTTCTTCGACTTGATCCAAAAGCCGGCGGACCTCCAGCACGGCCTTGCGGGGCACGATGACGCCAGGCATGGATGCCGCGCCATACGGCAGCGGGCACTCGACCTGCGCCAACCGATGGCCGTCGGTTGCCACGGCGCGCAGCATGGCGACGCCTTCGGCCTCGGCGGCATGGAGATAAATCCCGTTGAGGTAGTAGCGGGTTTCCTCGGTGGAAATAGCGAACCGGCTTTTGTCGATCAGGCGTTTGAGGTCGTCGGCACCGATCTCGAAGCTGCTCGGCAGATTGTCCTCGGCGAGAACCGGGAAATCCTCTTTGGGCAAACACGGCAGCGCGAAACTCGACCGGCCCGCCACCACCGAGAGGCGCGATTGATCGCTCGCCAAGCTCAGTTCGATTTGGGCGCCGTCGGGGAGTTTGCGGACGATGTCGTGCAAGGTGTGGGCCGCCGCCGTCGTGGCGCCGCCCTGGGCAACCTCGGTCCCCACCGTTTCGATAATCGTCAGGTCGAGATCCGTGGCGGTCAACAATAGATCGCCGCCGTCAGCGGACAGCAAGACATTGGACAGGATCGGAATGGTGTTGCGCCGCTCAACGACGCTTTGCACATGGCCGAGGGCGGAGAGCAAGGTTGCACGTTCGATCGTAATCTTCATGGCGCCAATTCTTTGTTGTTCTGGGCGACCGGTCGAAGCCCCGCCCGGTGCGTCATTACACGTAATTTCGACAAGACGGGCGCCCCACAGGCGCCCGAAATCGGCAGATTTCTGGTCTTTTCCGGCGGTTCTGCCGCGCGGCGCCGGGGGCGAAACGTGCGACAAAAAGCGACGGTCCCGCCATGCGAGGACGGGGTCAAAGTATAGCACCCACAACCCGCGCCGGGGGCGCTTTTTTTGCCCCGCAGCCGGGCCTTAAGGTGCTGATTTAGAGGGGTTTTTTGAGACCCGAATCAGGTCTCGAGCATCCGTCGCAGCAGGTCGATATCTTCCGACAACGTGCTGTCGTTTTGACGCAATTCGTCGATGCGTTTGACGGCATGCATGACCGTGGTGTGATCCCGCCCGCCGAACTTGCGACCGATTTCGGGCAACGACCGCGAGGTCAGCTGTTTGGCCAAGTACATGGCGACTTGGCGCGGACGGGCCACGGCGCGGGCGCGCCGCGCCGAATGCATCTCGGAGATCCGAATGTTGTAGTGCTCGGCAACCCGTTTTTGGATGTCCTCGATGGTGATCCGGCGATCGTTGGAGCGCAGCAAATCGCGCAGGACCTCTTGGGTGGTTTCCAGGGTGATCGGCCGTCCAACAAGGTTGGAATAGGCCAGAACGCGGGTCAGCGCGCCCTCAAGCTCGCGCACATTCGAGGTGATCCGATGGGCTAGGAACTCCAACACCTGTTGGGGCACGTTCTTGGCGCCCATGTGCTGGACCTTGGACTGCAAAATGCCGATCCGCAGTTCGTAGTCCGTGGCGTGGATATCGGCCACTAAGCCCCAACCCAGACGCGAGCGCATGCGCTCTTCCATACCGTCGAGGTTGGACGGCGAGCGGTCGCCGGAAATGATCACCTGGCGGTTTTGGTCCACCAGGGCATTGAAGGTGTGGAAGAACTCTTCTTGGGTGGAATCCTTGCCGCTAATGAACTGAACGTCGTCGACCATCAGCACGTCGACCGACCGAAACAGCTGCTTGAACGGCATCACGTCTTTGTACCGAATCGCCCGAATGAACTGGTACATGAACTTTTCGGCCGACAAATAGATGACGCGGCGGGTCGGGTCGCGCTGGCGAATGTGCCACGCGATGGCATGCATCAGATGGGTCTTGCCGAGCCCCACACCGCCATAGAGATAGAGCGGGTTAAAGGGAACGACATCGGATTCGGCAACCCGATGGGCCGCCGCATAGGCAAGCTCGTTCGCTTTGCCGACGACAAAGTTGTCGAACGTGCAGCGCGGATCGAGCGGCGCGCCGGCTTCGGCCAAGCTTTGGTCGATCGGTTTTTCGAGCGGGGCTTCACCCGATGTGCTTTTGAGCGCCGGGGCAGACTGACCCGACGGGCGCACGAGAATATCGATCTGCGGCTCGGCACCGGATTCTTCGGACCATGCGACGCGAATCTTTTCAGCGTAATGCGACACGACCCAGTCACGCATGAACCGGGTCGGAACCGACATCAACACGCGATCGTCGTGAATGTTGGTTAGTTCGAGTTGTTTGAGCCAGCTGTTATAGGCCGCATCGCCCACGTCGGTCCGCAACCGATCGCGGACGCACTGCCAGATTTCGTCGAGGGGTCTTTTGGGTGTCGGCAATTCCATCAGACCCTCAGCTTTGCTTCCAGGGGAGACCGGCTGCTTTCCAGCCGGCGCCGTGGCCACGGTGGCCGTCAGCGTCTAGATCGCCCTCGAAACCGCCTGTGACATTAAAACACTTCTTGTAGCCGGCAGCGGTTTGCGCGATAGCCGCCGCTTTGGAGCGGCCCCCGGAGCGGCAAAGGAAAAAGAGGGTATCGCTGGGTTTTGCGCCGGTGGCGGCAACTTGATCGGTAAATTCGGGATTGGGCGCCCCGCCTGGGAATCCTTGCCATTCGACCCGATGGACGGGCTTTTCGATGTCGCTGAGATCGGGCAACCCGACGAAATTCCATTCCGCCTGAGTCCGCACATCGATCAAATGCGCCATCGCCTCTTCGCCGAGAATGCGCCAAGCATCCACGACTGAAATATCACCTGCGTAACTCATTCACACTTTCCGGGTCCGCGCGTTATTTTCGCGCTGGACGTCTCTCCCTAATCCGCCGATAGCCGGCTTGTTTATCAATACTTTTCTAAGCGCAGAATGGTTGTCGTCTGCTGCAAAATAAATTTTTTCTGTTGTGAATGTTCCTCCAGGCTGAACGACTCGCTGGTCGCGAGCCATCGTCGGTTGGTCGGAAAATTGTCAGGAGCGGCGCCCCAGAACCCCGTTCAGTGAGGCAAAGACTACTGCCCACCCCTGGGGCTTTCAATAATGGCTCGGGGCCGAAAACAAAAAAAACACCGCGCCATGCATAGCGGCAACACCACTATATCTTGGTCAAACATTTAGTTCGAGTTCGGCACAAAAAAGGCCGCACTGAAATGTGCGGCCTGCTTACGCAAAGTTTTGCGTTGTAACTTAAGCGGGCATCCCCTTGATGCGCTTTGACAATCGGGAAACCCGACGGGACATCGTGTTCTTTTTCACGATCCCCTTGTTGGCCGCGCGCATCATCAAAGGTTCGGCTTGACGTAGCGCATCTTGTGCCTTGGCCCGGTCGCCGCCCTCGATTGCGAGTTCGACTTTTTTTACAAAGGTGCGCATGCGACCGATCCGCGTGATGTTGACCTTGGTGCGCCGCGCGGTCTGACGAATTCGTTTCTGCGCAGATTTATGGTGCGCCATATTGATTCTTTTTCTGAGTTGTGGAAAAGCGGCTTATATCGCCTGTTCCGAGGGGGGTCAACCGATTCAGGCGTTCTTGAAGTTGGGCTTTCGCTTCTCGACAAAGGCCGCCATGCCCTCTTTTTGGTCCTCCAGGGCAAAGGTGGCGTGGAACAAGCGGCGCTCGAAGCGCACGCCCTCTTCCAGGGTCGTTTCGAAGGACCGATTGACGGCCTCTTTGGCCATATAAACCGCGGGTCGCGACAGTGAGGCGATCTGGCCGGCGACCTTGACCGCCTCGTCCAAGAGCTCCTCGGCGGGGACGATGCGGCTCACCAGGCCGGACCGTTCGGCCTCCTCGGCATCCATCATGCGCCCGGTGAGGACCATTTCCATGGCCTTGGATTTGCCGACGAAGCGGGTCAGGCGCTGGGTGCCGCCGGAGCCCGGAATGATCCCCAACCGAATCTCGGGTTGCCCGAATTTGGCGTTGGGCGCGGCGAGGATGAAGTCGCACATCATGGCAAGCTCGCACCCACCGCCCAGGGCGTAGCCGGAGACCGCCGCCACGACCGGTTTGCGACAGGTCGCGGTACGACCCCAATCGCGGGTAATAAAGTCGCCGTCATACACGTCGACAAAACTCTTGGGTTGCATTTCCTTGATATCGGCACCCGCGGCGAATGCTTTTTCGCTGCCGGTGATCACCATGGCACCTACCGAGTCGTCCGATTCGAAGCGGTCCAAAGCGGCACCCAGTTCGCCCATCAAATCACTATTGAGTGCGTTGAGGGCGTCGGGCCGATTAAGTGTAATCAGGCCAACATTCCCTTTGGTTTCCACAAGGATCGTTTCGTAGGCCATTGCGGCCTCCTTTCGGCGACGGTGCGTTACGTTCGGAAGCGGCCCGTATACGCAAGCGCACCCGCAAGATCAACCGGGCGTGTCCTATCGTTGGCGCTGGGGACAGAAGAAGGTCGACCGGCCGGATTGGACGATGCGCCGGACAGTGCCATCGCAATCGCAGCCCGGGCAGGGCTGACCTTCACGGTCATAAACCGAGAAGTTGTGCTGGAAGTAGCCCAACTCGCCGCTTGAGCCGACATAATCGCGCAGCGACGAGCCGCCCGCGGCGATGGCGGCGTGCAAAACCTCGCGGATGGCGGTCGCCAGGCGAACGGCGCGTACCGGGCCCACCGTCCGGGCCTGGCGCCGCGGCGAGAGGCCGGCCTGAAACAGGGCTTCGCAGACATAGATATTGCCCAGTCCGGCGACCACGCGTTGATCGAGCAGCGCCGCCTTTAGTGGCGTCTTCTTACCGCGCAATCGCTCGGCCAAGAGGGGGCCGTCGAAGGCATTGCCCAGCGGTTCGGGTCCGATGTCGCGCAACAACGGGTGGGAGGGGGCTTCGCCCGGCGCAATCAGGGTCATCAGGCCAAAGCGGCGGGGATCGCTGAAGACGACCTGGGTGCCGCGGTCGGTCATAAAAACAACATGATCGTGCTTGCCGGGTGGCGGGGGCGGCCCGGTGTGGAGCACCATGCGCCCGGACATCCCGAGATGCGCCAAGAGCTGCACGTCGTCATCGAGCTGGGCCAAGATGTATTTGGCACGGCGCGACAGCGACACGACGCGGCGCCCGGTCAACCGCCGGGCAAAGTCTTTCGGAAAAGGCTGACGCAAATCCGGTCGTCGGACCACGACCTGGGCCAACGTGGCGCCCTCGAGGTGCGGTCGTAGGCCCCGGACCACGGTCTCGACTTCAGGCAGTTCGGGCACGGATTGTGTCGCTATCAGGCATGAGAAATAGGGTGGCGGCATGGGCACCAGCCCCTGGGGCAAAGTAGCGCGATTACGACCCCTAGGCTATCGTCGCCCCATGACCGAACCCACGCCCCCCGACGCGCCGACCGCCCCCGACGCGGTGCCCTTTGGCTTTCGCAACGTGGCGCCTGAGGACAAAAGCGGCCTCGTTCGCGGGGTATTTGATTCGGTCTCCAGCCGCTACGACATCATGAACGATGTCATGAGCGGCGGTCTCCACCGGTTGTGGAAAGACGCGATGGTGCGCCGGCTGCGGCCCCGCCCGGGTGAGCACGTGGTCGACGTCGCGGGCGGCACCGGGGACATTGCCTTGCGTATTTTGGAGCCGTTTCGCGATGCCGCGGTGACGGCCCGGCCGCGGGTGACCGTTTTGGACATCAACGAGAGCATGGTGCGGGTGGGGCGCGACCGCGCGTTTGATCGCGGCTTTATTGCGGGCCTTGAGTGGGGCTGTTGTGACGCCCAGGCGCTGCCGCTGCCCGATGGCTGCGCGGACGCCTATACGGTGGCCTTCGGCATGCGCAACATGACCGATGTACCTGCCGCGCTGCGCGAAGCGCGACGCGTATTGCGGCCCGGCGGGCGGTTCCTGTGCCTGGAATTCAGTCGGGTGACCCCGACGCTGGCACCGCTCTATGACGCCTATTCGTTTCGTTTGCTGCCGGTGATGGGGCGTGTGATTGCCCGCGATGCCGAGTCCTACCGCTATTTGGCCGAAAGCATCCGCACCTTCCCCGCCCAAGACGCCTTTGCCGAGATGATCACGGCGGCGGGGTTTGGCCGGGTCGGCTACCGCAACCTTTCAGGTGGGATCGTCGCGCTGCACGCCGGCTGGCGAACCTAACAAGCCTTTGCTGGGCCCCCTTCGCAATATTCTCCGGCTGGTCTGGATCGCCCATACGTTGGCGCGCCACGATGCGATGTTCTTGCTCGATATGCTGGGCTATGGCGACTGGCCCCGACGGCTAGGGCGCTTTTTCCTGCCCGGCCCCCGCGCCGAGATGCGCGAATTGCGCCGAGGGCAGCGCTTGGTCGCCGCACTTGAGGCGCTCGGCCCCGCCTTTATCAAGTTCGGACAGACGCTGTCGACCCGCGCCGATTTGGTCGGCGATGCCTTTGCCGCCGACCTGGCCACCTTGCGCGACCGGCTCGCGCCCTTTCCCGGCGACGCCGCCATCGAGGTGATCGAGGACGCCTTCGACTGCTCGCTGGAAACGCTGTTCTTATCGTTTGACGAAACGCCGGTCGCGGCTGCCAGCATCGCCCAAGTTCATTACGCGACCACCAGCGATGGCCGCGACGTGGCGGTCAAGATCTTGCGACCCGGGATCGAGCGGGCGTTCGGTCGCGACATCGCGCTGTTTCGCTGGCTGGCGCGCATCGCCGCGGCGACGCAGCCCAGCATGCGGCGGTTGAAGCCGGTCGAGGTGGTCGACAAGTTCGCCGAAAGCAGTTTCCGCGAAATGGACCTCAGCCTTGAGGCGGCGGCGGCATCGGAACTGGCGCAGAACTTCGAAGACGACGACACCTATGTCGTGCCCGCAATCGATTGGGGGCGCACCGGCACGCGGGTACTCACCCAAGAGCGCATCGGCGGCATTTCGCTCGGTGCGCGCGATGCCTTGGTCGATGCCGGGGTCGACCTCGACACCGTGGTGACCAATTTGCTGGCGGCGTTTCTCCACCAGGTGTTTCGCGACGGGTTCTTTCACGGCGACATGCACCCGGGCAATTTGTTTGCCGATACCGAGGGCAACATTTTGGCCGTCGATTTCGGCATCATGGGGCGGCTCGACCTGAAGAACCGGCGCTACCTTGCCGACCTGATGCTGGCCTTTCTCACGCGCGACTATTGGCGCGCGGCGGAGGTCCATTTCGAGGCCGGCTACGTCCCGGCCGACCAATCTTTGGATGCTTTCGCACAAGCTTGCCGCGCGATCGGCGAGCCGATCCTGGGCAAACCGGCCAACGAGATTTCCATCGCCCGCCTGCTGGCCCAACTGCTACGGGTCACCGAGCAGTTCCAAATGGAAACCCAAACGCAGCTCTTGTTGCTGCAAAAGACCATGGTGGTGGCGGAAGGCGTGGCCCGCGGCCTCGACCCCGAGATCGTGTTTTGGGAGAAGGCCCAACCCGTCATCGAAGAATGGATGGCCGACCACTTGGGCCCGGCGGCGCGGGTTCGCGACAACATCTCAAGCACCTTGCGGGTGCTGCGGCAGTTGCCCGGGGTGGTCGAAAACGCGCAATCCTTGGTCAGCCAAATCGCCGAAGACGGCTTGCGCCTGCATCCCGAAACGGTGCGGGAGATCGCGCGTGAACAGGCCCGCCAGCGCCGCCTGACCAACCGTCTGCTCATCGGAATCGGCACGGTGATCGTGGTGGTCCTATTTTTGGCGTGAAGCGCCCCTTGCGCCCGGCGCGGCGCGCGGCCTAGGTTTCAACACGTACCCAGTGTGATTTAGGACATTCCCCAGCATGCTCACCGGAAAGCGGATTCTTCTCGTCATCAGCGGGGGTATTGCGGCCTTTAAGGCCCTGGACTTGATCCGTCGCTTGCGTGCCGACGGCGCGACCGTGCGCTGCATCATGACCCGGTCGGCGTGCGAGTTCGTGACGCCCCTATCGGTTGCCGCACTGAGCGCCGAGCCGGTCTATCTCGATACGTTTTCGTTGAAGGACGAATCCGAGATGGGTCACATCCGGCTGTCGCGCGAGGCCGACCTCGTGGTGATTGCGCCGGCCACCGCGAACCTGATCGCCAAGATGGCAACGGGCATTGCCGATGATCTTGCCACCACCACCTTGATAGCGACCGACAAACCGATCTTGATCGCGCCGGCGATGAACGTGCGGATGTGGCATCACGTGGCGACCCAACGCAACGTCGATACGCTGCGCGCCGACGGCGGGCGAACTGGCGGACGGCGAATCGGGCGACGGACGCCTCGTGGAACCGGCGGACTTGGTACGAGAGATCGCCGACGCCCTCACCCAAATCGACCCTGCCGCCCCGATGCCTTTGGCCGGGCGGCGCGCCTTGGTGACGTCGGGCCCGACCCACGAGCCGATCGACCCGGTGCGCTATATCGCCAACCGGTCGAGCGGGCGTCAGGGCCACGCCATCGCGGCGGCACTGGCCCGCCTGGGCGCCGAGACCACCTTGATCAGTGGACCGACGAACCTGCCCGATCCGCCGGGGGTGTCGATGCGCTTCGTCACCACGGCTCGAGACATGATGGCCGCGTGTGAGGCCGCCCTGCCGGTCGATGTGGCTGTTTTCGCCTCGGCGGTCGCGGATTGGCGAAGCGCCGATCGGGTCGACGCCAAGATCAAAAAAACCGCCGGTACCGTCCCCACGATCGATCTGGTTGAAAACCCCGATATTTTGGCAACCATCTCGCAGATGACCGACAGGCGACCCACGTTGGTCGTCGGGTTTGCCGCCGAAACCGAGGCCGTGAATGAAAACGCCGAAGCCAAGCGGCGGCGCAAACGATGCGACTGGATTGTGGCCAATAGCGTCGCCGGCAGTTCGGCCTTCGGTGCCGACGACAACACCGTGACGCTGATCGGCGACGGGTTGCACGACGCTTGGCCTGAGATGACCAAAGAAAAAGTGGCCGATCGGTTGGCCGCGCGCATTGCCGACCATTTAGGATCGACCCCATGACGATCGCCATCGAACGGCTCGCCCATGCACAGGACCTGCCGCTGCCGACCTATGAAACGGCAGGCAGCGCGGGGATGGACCTGCGCGCGGCGATCGCCACCACGATCGAGATCGCGCCGGGCGCGCGGGCGATGATCCCGACCGGTCTTCGCATGGCCTTGAGCGACGACCTTGAGGCCCAAGTGCGACCGCGATCGGGCCTCGCCCTGAAACAAGGCGTGACGGTGCTGAATGCGCCCGGCACCATCGACGCCGACTATCGCGGTGAGATCGGCGTCATCTTGATCAATCACGGGACCGAGTCGGTCGCGATCAACCGCGGCGATCGGATCGCCCAACTCGTCGTCGCACCCGTCACCCGCGTCGCATGGCGCGAGCAAGCGCTCGACGAAACCCCGCGCGGCGCAGGCGGTTTTGGGTCGACCGGAACCGGCGGTTAGCGCCATGCTGCGAATCTCGAAAAAGATGATGTACGCCCTGGAGGCCGTGGTCGATATCGCCATTCATGGCGGCCCCGAACCCGTGCAATCCCGCCACGTGACCGCCCGCCAGGGCATTCCGCAGCGCTATCTCGAGCAGGTCATGCAGCGTCTGGTGCGCGCCGGCGTCTTGCGCGGAGTACGCGGGCCGCGCGGCGGCTACCGCCTGGCGCGCGAGCGGCGCCGCATCACGGTGGGAGACATTGCCCGCATCGTCTATGCCCAAGACGGCGAGGACGGGATCGACACAACCAACGCCTCCGAGATCGGTCGCACCGTGATCGCGCCGTTGTGGCGCGACCTACAAGACGAGACGATGGCGCGGCTTGACGCGATTAACTTGGAAACATTGTGCCAACGGGCGCGCGAATGCGTCGATACCGACAAACCCAAACGAATAGATTTCAACATATGACCGCCGATAGTCACGACCGGATTCACGACTCGATCACTAACACGATCGGCGGCACGCCGTTGGTACGTCTGCCGCGCTTGGCGGCGGCGCTGAAGTGCCAGGCGACGTTGATCGGCAAGCTCGAATTCTTCAATCCCCTGGGGTCGGTCAAAGATCGCATCGGCACCGCGATGATCGACGCCGCCGAAGCCGATGGCACGCTGAAACCCGACACCGTGATTGTCGAACCGACCTCGGGGAATACCGGTATTGCGCTCGCCTTCGTTTGCGCAGCGCGCGGCTATCGACTGATCCTGGTGATGCCCGAGAGCATGTCGCAAGAACGTCGCAAGATGCTGCAGTTGCTGGGCGCCGAATTGGAACTGACACCGGCGCCGAAGGGCATGCGCGGCGCCATCGCGCGCGTCGAGGAAATCTTGGCGTCGACGCCCAATGCCATTTCCTTGCAGCAATTCGATAACCCGGCCAATCCCGAGATTCACCGACGCACCACTGCCGAAGAAATCTGGACCGATACCGCCGGCGCGGTCGACGGCGTGGTCTGCGGCGTCGGGACCGGCGGGACCCTGACCGGTGTCGGCAGCGTTCTCAAGCCGCGCAAACCCGACCTTAAGATGATCGCCGTCGAGCCCGAAGACAGCGCGATTTTGTCGGGCGGGGCGCCCGGCCCCCACGCCATCCAAGGCATCGGCGCGGGCTTTGTGCCCGGCAACCTCGATCAAACGCTGATCGACGAAGTGGTGACCATCGCCAACGAGACCGCCCTGGAAACGGCGCGTCAGGCCGCCAAGTTGGAAGGTCTGGCCGTGGGCATTTCCTCGGGTGCGGCCTTCGCGGCGGCGGCCGAGGTTGGCGCTCGGGATGAATGGGCGGGTCGCCAATTGGTGGTCGTGCTGCCGTCTTTCGCGGAGCGTTATCTTTCAACGGCGTTGTTCGATCTCGCCTGACGCGATGGACTTCACCGAAGACCAAATCCACCGCTACGCGCGCCACATCATTCTTGATGAAGTTGGTGGCACCGGTCAGGCGAAACTGTGGGACGCTAAAGTGCTGGTGGTCGGCGCCGGTGGATTGGGGTCGCCCTTGCTGATGTACCTTGCCGCCGCCGGGATCGGCACGGTGGGAATCGTCGATGACGACCGGGTAAGCCTGTCGAACCTGCAACGCCAGATCGCCCACACGAACGACCGCGTGGGTGACCCGAAGACCACGAGCGCCGCCACCACGCTGGCCGCGCTGAACCCGGATGTGCGCATCGTGACCCAAGACCTGCGGCTGGGGCCCGACAACGTTGCGGCCTTGATCGCCGACTACGACATCGTGGCCGACGGCAGCGACAATTTTCCCACGCGCTTCTTGCTCAACGACGCCTGTCATCTGGGGGGTAAGACGCTGGTGTCGGCGGCGGTGCTGCGCTTTGACGGCCAGCTCTCGACCTTCAAGTCGCACCTCGGCGGGGCAAATCCCTGCTATCGCTGTATTTATCCCGCGCCACCGCCCGACGGCATGATCCCGAGCTGCGCCGAAGGCGGCGTGTTGGGGGCCTTGGCGGGCACCATGGGCACGCTGCAAGCGACCGAGGTGATCAAGGAAATACTGGGGATCGGCGAGAGCTTGTCCGGCACGCTGATGATCTACGAAGGCCTCGCGGCAGCCTTTCGTAAGGTGCGCGTCAAGCCCGACCCGGCGTGTGCCTTGTGCGGTGCGCAGCCGACCATCACCACGGTGGCCGCCGATGCCGCCTGACACCGGTCGGCCCGGCAAGCTGTCGCTGATCGTTTACAGCGGCGCGTTCGACAAGGTGCATTACGCGCTCGCGACCGCGGCGGCGGCGATTGCCACCAACACGCCCGTCACCTTGTTTTTCACGATGGACGCCATCGCCTGCGTGACCCGCACCGTCGATGGGGTGCCGGGCTGGCACACCGTGGCGGCCGAGGACGGGCGCACCGGTGCCGTGGTCGATGCGGGCTTTGCCGAACGTGGGGTTGCGACCTTCGAGGAATTGGTGGGCGCCTGCGTCGAGTTGGGCGCGACCTTCATGGTGTGCGACATGGGCTTGCGCGCCAAAGACATCGACCGCGCGGCGCTGCGCGACGACGTGCCGTTTGTCGAAGGCGGCCTCGTGACGTTCCTCAACGACGCCCGCGCCGACGGCGCGATGTTGTTTATCTGATCTAGATCGTGGTGCCCGCGATGACGCGGTCGGGCGGCTTGTGGCCGTCCATGAAAGTGCGGATGTTGATCAGCACCAACTCGCCCGTGGCAAGGCGGCTTTCAAGCGTGGCCGATCCCATGTGGGGGAGCAGCACCACGTTGTCGAGTTTGAGAAACCCCGGTTTGATCTGCGGTTCGTTTTCATAGACGTCGAGCCCGGCGCCCATCAGTTCGCCCGCCTTGAGCATCGCGATGAGCGTGTCTTCGTCGACGATTTCGCCGCGCGCGGTATTCACGATAAAGGCCTCTTTGCGCAACAGCCTGAGCCGCCGTCCGGACAGGAGGTGATAGGTCGCCGGGGTGTGCGGGCAATTAACCGACACGATGTCCATATGGGCGAGCATCTGGTCGAGGCTCTCCCAATACGTCGTTTCGAGCTCGGCTTCGGTCTCGGGCGCGACGCGGTGACGATTGTGATAGTGGATCGACAGTCCAAAGCCCCGCGCCCGGCGCGCCAAGGCGGTGCCGATCCGGCCCATGCCGACGATGCCCAGACGTTTGCCCCAAATGCGCCGGCCCAGCATGAAACTCGGCGACCAGCCCGGCCATTCGCCCGATCGCAGCAACCGCTCGCCGGCCACCAGGCGTCGCGGGACCGCCAGGATCAGCGCCATGGTCATGTCCGCGGTGTCTTCGGTGAGCACGCCGGGGGTGTTGGTGATGGTGATGTTGCGCGCCTGCGCCGCGGCCAGATCGATGTGATCAACGCCATTGCCGAAATTGGCCACGAGTTTGAGATCCGGCCCGGCCGCCTCAAGCAAGGCCGCGTCGATCCGATCGGTGACGGTGGGGACCAAAACGTCGCAATCTTGAACAGCCTGGCGCAAATCCTTGGCCGACAACGGGGTGTCGTCGACGTTCAAGCGCGTCTCGAACAGCTCCATCATCCGGGTTTCGATTTCGTCCGGCAGTTTGCGCGTGACGATGACCCGTGGTTTGCGTTTTGTCATGACTGATTCGGTAGATATGCCCATGGCCATCTCTAGCAAATCATCCGGGGTACGGGAAGGCGCGCCACCCAGGAAACCGCTCACGAGAGGCTTGCTTGACCGTGATGCGTTGCGGTTGCCATATAACGGCGTGCGGCGCGCAGCAAAAAGAATTTTTGGGAGAACCCCGTTGGCCATCGCGGCAACGCTGTGGGGGCTTTGTCTCGCCACAGCCTCCGCATCGGCACAGCCGACCTATGCGCCGCATTTCGTTTCTCTCCGCCACGACACGGTGAACGTCCGGACCGGGCCGGGCACGCAATATCCCGTCGATTGGGTCTTCAAGCGCGCGCGGCTACCGGTTGAAGCGATTGCCGAATTCGAGCAATGGATTCGGGTGCGCGACTATGAAGGCGAGGAAGGCTGGGTCCACCGCCGCTTGCTGTCGCCTGATCGGTGGGCGGTGGTGACTGGGAGCCTGCGCACCGTACGGCAACGCCCCAGCGAAGACAGTCCGCCGGTGCTGTTTGCCGAACCCGGGGTGCAAGGCCGCTTGTTGGCCTGCCGCGACAACTGGTGTCAGATCGAAATTCGGGCGCGCCGCGGCTGGCTGCCGCGCGATCTGCTTTGGGGGGTCTATCCCCACGAAGAATTCGAGTAGCTGCTAGTCGAAATCGCCTTGTAAAGCGGCGCGAGCTGCGGGGGGCACCACGGCCATGTGCCCGTAATTGGCATGATCGATTTGCAGCACCGCCGGTTGGGTGTCATCGCGGAAGGCGGCGATCTGTTCGTCGGTCATCGGGAACTTTAGGAAATGCACCGATGAGGTTTTGCCGTCGGCCTTGGTGCGCTCGACATCGCTTTCGGGGACGGCGGCTACGATGGCCTCGCCGATCTTGAGGGACACGGTATCCTCGATGTCGGTCAGGCGACGAAGTTCGCGATCCCGCTGGGTGGCATTGGGTATTTCCAACATCAGCGTCGCGACGAGCTCCTTTCCCTTTGGAATCAATGGATTGTAGGCCGTGAGCTCGTCGTCGATTTGGGCCTCGCCGCCCTTTTCGATGAACAACATTTCGTGGATTTGAATCCACATCGTGTCGTAATTCTCGAAGTAAAAGGTTGCGAACGGTCCAACGCCAACGCGGCGGTCTTGCTTGATCGCGGAAACCTCGGCGCGCTTTTCTTTACGAATCGCGGCGTAGTCTTCCATCGCCATCAAATCGGTGCGGGTGATTTCGTGGGCCTCACGCGTCACGACGTCGTTCCATAGGCGCGTGCCACCAGCTCGATGGGGTGAAAGGCCTGCGCGCTATCGAGTTTGTCTATGGCGCCGTCGATCCGTTCCATGCCTTGCACGATATGTTTCCCGGCCAAGGGACATTCGGAGACCACAAAGGCTGCGTTCGCGTCAGCCGCGCGCTGCGCCGCCGGGGCACCAACCTTGAGTGCGACCGGAAAATTCTCGGTCTTGATGCCCCACGACCCGCCATGACCCGAACACCGTTCGACAATCGTGACCTCGGTGTCGGGCACTTGGCGCAACAGTTCGGCCGCTTTCGCGCCTATGTTCTGCGCCCGGGCATGGCAAGCAAGATGCACCGCGACGCCCCCGGGCAGCGGTTTCATGCCGGCGGCAAGGCCCTCTTTCTTGGCGATATCGACGACATATTCCGAAAGATCTGATGTCGCATCGGCCAAGCGGCGCACTTGCGGGTTGTCAGGCGCGATCAACGGCCACTCGAATTTGAGCATCAAGGCGCACGACGGTGTCATTGCCACGACGTCATAGCCATCGTCGATCCACCCCACCATCAACGCGGCGATGCGGGCGGCACGATCTGCCACGTCGGCGATCTCGCCGTTTTCGAGCTGGGGCATGCCACAGCATTCGGGATAGACCACTTCGGTTTCAACACCATTGCACGCCAGGACCGTGCGCGCCGCCTCGCCGATACCGGGGTTGTTGTAATTGACGAAGCAGGTGGCGTAGAGCACGGCCTTACGATCTTTGGCCGGCGCGGTTTCCTCGCGCGGGACGGGATGGTGGGCCGCCTTGGCGACGAAGGTCTCGCTATGGAACTTCGGCAACTCGGCGTCTTCATGAACATGCGCCACGCCTTTGAGCATCGGGCGCGTCAGTTTGTTGGTCCGGGCGGACGCCCAATTGGCGAGGGGTGCGGCGAGTTTTGCGAGGCGGCCGTTACGATCGGTCTTGGTGAGTTGCGCCTCGGCAAAGCCCGGTTTGATGCCGTGATGTCGTTCCGCAACGCGGTAGCGCAGCATCAGGTGCGGAAAATCGAGATTGAATTCGTGTGGTGGGACATACGGGCACTTCGTGAGAAAGCACATGTCGCACAAGGTGCACGCGTCGACCACGGGTTTGAAATCGCGGCTGTCGACCGAGTCGAGTTCGCCGGTTTCGGACTCATCGATAAGATCGAAAAGCCGAGGAAAGGAGGCGCATAGATTGAAACAACGGCGGCAGCCGTGGCAGATATCGGCCACGCGGCGCATTTCGGCGTCCAATGCAGCCAGGTCGACAAACGCCGGATCTTGCCAGTCGATCGGGTGCCGGATCGGCGCTTCGGTAGAGCCTTCTTTCATTCTGAGTCAAACGGGGGCGGCTTTGCGACCGCCCCCGCCCTTAACGCAATGTGACGCCTAGAGGTTGTCGAGCGCTTTTTGGAAACGCCCGGCATGCGATTTCTCGGCCTTGGCCAAGGTCTCGAACCAGTCGGCAATCTCGGTGAAACCCTCGTCCCGGGCCGTCTTGGCCATGCCGGGATACATGTCGGTGTATTCGTGGGTCTCGCCGGCAACCGAGGCTTTGAGATTTAGGGCGGTGGTGCCCATCGGCTCGCCCGTGGCCGGATCGCCGGTCTCCTCGAGGAATTCGAGATGACCATGGGCATGACCGGTCTCGCCTTCGGCGGTCGAGCGGAAAACGGTTGAAACGTCGTTGTAGCCCTCGACGTCCGCTTTCTGCGCGAAATACAAATAGCGACGGTTGGCCTGGGATTCGCCGGCAAACGCGTCCTTCAAGTTTTGTTCTGTTTTGGTCCCTTTGAGTGCGGGCATCGTGTCCTCCTTCGACGTTTTCTTCTTGAAATGGCGTGGGCACAAGGTCGATGAAGCGACGCTCACGCCCTAAATCCCAATATGGCGACGGGCCGGGCCGCGGTCAATATATTAGAATAGCTTTAATGAACTGGATCGCCAAACCCACGCGAGGTGATTTAGGCGCGCCGGTCTCTCACCCGGACGACCACATCGATCCGATTGATTTCCGTGCCTGCCGGCGGTTTGGGTAGGTCCGAAAGGTCGACCGATAGCGCCGCGATATCTTCAAGCTCGCCGCGGCCTTCGTGAAAGAAGTGGTGGTGGTCGGATACGTTGGTGTCGAAATAGGAACGGCCCGGTTCGATCGTCACCTCACGCAACAGCCCGACACGGACAAATTGGTGAAGGGTGTTGTAGATCGTTGCCAACGACACGCTGATCCCCTCGGCGGTCGCCTCGCCATGCAAGGTTTCGGCGGTCAAATGGCGCTGTCCGTGATCGAACAACAAATGGGCCAGCGCCACGCGCTGCCGCGTCGGGCGCAGACCGGCGGCCCGGATGCGTTCTTGCGCAGCGATATTTTCGTCGGTTTGTTGTGGTGCGGTCATAAAGGCATCTTGATTCAGGCCGGCAAAGCGCGCGGCGTCCTCAATCCCCTGTTACCAATCGGTCGACGAGTTGTTTCACGGTCGGGACGAAGCCGTTCGAATAGAACGGGTCATCCCGAAAACGATACGCGGCGTGGCCGGCGAACATCAGCTGGTTTTCGACCTCGTCACTATGGCCGATGACCTGCAGCGTTTTTTGAATGCAGTAGCTGCGCGGATCGGTCTTTTTGCCCGTCGTATGGCCTTCTTCCTGCGACCAATTGGAAAAGCGGCAACCGCTCAGGCAGCCCATGCATTCTGCCTGATCGATCCGGATTTCTTTCATGACCTCGGGCGCAACGAAGATGAGCGTCGAATCGGGGGTTTTCATCGGTTCGGTAAAGCCTGCCGCAACCCATTTCTCGGCCCGGTTCTTATCGTGCTCGGTGACATAGACCGGCTTTTTGCGCGGGCCCAAGGCGAATTCCGTGTTGTGATCGCCGATGGGTTCGCGGGTATAGGCAATTTGATGCGTCGCCCGTTCTTTGAGTTCACGGAGAAACGCGTTCTCGACCGCCGACGACCACATCCCCGTTGGGCTGAAGTTGTTCAGGTAGACATCGCCCTCGTCTAGCTCGAGAAGTTTTTTCTTCCACGCATCGGAGATCGGGCTTTCCTCGGTCAACAGCGGACGGGTGCCGAATTGAAAGGCCACCGGCCCGAGCTCAGGATTGTCGATCCAATCGGACCATTCGTGCAAATACCACACGCCACCCGCCATGATGATCGGGGTATCGTCGAGCCCGAATTCACGCAAGCGTTGGCGCAACTCGAAGACGCGCGGGTAAGGATCTTCCGGCTTGTCGGGATCCTCGCTGTTGGAGAGCCCGTTATGTCCGCCGGCGCGCCACGGATCTTCATAGACGACGCCGCCGAGAAGTTCGGCGAACTTGTGGTAGGCGCGCTTCCACAACGCGCGGAACGCGCGGCCCGACGACACGATCGGGTAGTAGTGGAGGTTGAAGCGGGCCGCAATCTCGGCCGCCTTGTAGGGCATCCCGGCGCCGCACGTCACGCCGTGCACCAAATGGCTGGCGCGTTCGAGAATGCCCGTTAGGACACGCTCCGCAGCAGCCATTTCCCATAGTACGTTCATATGGACCGGGCCGCGGCCACCCGCGATCTCGTGGGCGATCTTGGCCTGGGTCACGCCGCCATTGATGGCGTATTTGATGAGTTCCTCGTGCCGCTCGACACGGGTTCGGCCGAAATATTCCTGCGGTATCAACTTGCCGTCGGCGTCGTATGAATCCGCGTTGACGCCGGAGAAGGTGCCGACAGCGCCCGCTGCCGCCCAAGCCCCGGAACTCTCGCCGTTGGAAATCGAGATTCCCTTGCCGCCCTCAACCAGAGGGAGCACATCGAAGCCTGAAATGCGCATGCTATTGAGGGGTTTCACGATCCGGCATCCTTGTCGGTACCCCTAAGAAAAAAGGGGCTTCCTTCAATATAGAACGATTCCACGCTAGACCAACCCGTCGGCACCCGACCACCGAAAGGCGGCCGGGCAATCCGTCGGATTTCGGGGCTTATTCGCCGGCTTCTTGTGCCGGTTCGGCGCCCTCTTCTTCGCCTGATTCCTGGTTGACCGACTTCATGCTGAGCCGGACCTTACCGCGATCATCGAAGGACAGGACCTTGACCCACACTTCGTCGCCTTCGTTGACGATATCGGTCACCTTGCCGACCCGCTGCGGGGCCAACTCGGAAATGTGAACCAACCCGTCTTTGGAGCCGATGAAGTTCACGAAGGCGCCGAAGTCGACAACCTTCACGACCTTGCCGCGATAAATCACGCCGACCTCGGGTTCCGCCACGATATCGCGGATCCATTTGACGGCAGCTTCGGCCGATTCGGTGTTGGAGCTGGCGACCTTCACCGTGCCGTCGTCTTCGATGTCCACCTTGGCGCCGGTCACTTCGCAAATCTCGCGAATGACCTTTCCGCCGGTGCCGATGACTTCACGGATCTTGTCCTTGGGCACCTGTAACGTGGTGATGCGCGGGGCGTTGTCGTTGACTTCTTCCCGCGCCGTGCTCAGCGCCTTGGACATTTCACCCAAGATATGCAGCCGGCCGTCGCGTGCCTGGTCGAGGGCAGCCTGCATGATCTCTTTGGTGATCCCGGTGACCTTGATGTCCATCTGCAGCGCGGTGATCCCGGATTCGGTCCCAGCCACTTTGAAGTCCATGTCGCCGAGATGATCTTCATCGCCGAGGATGTCGGAGAGAACGGCAAAGCCGCTGTCTTCGAGGATCAAGCCCATCGCGATCCCGGCACACGGGGCGCGCAACGGCACACCGGCACCCATCATCGACAGGGACGAACCGCACACCGTCGCCATCGATGACGAGCCATTGGACTCGGTCACTTCAGAAACGACGCGAATGGTGTAGGGGAACGCTTCCGCGGTCGGCAACAACGGCCGCAAGGCACGCCATGCCAACTTGCCGTGACCGATTTCACGCCGCCCCGGGGACGCCATGAATTTGGTTTCGCCGGTCGAGTAAGGCGGGAAGTTGTAGTGCAGCATAAAGCGCTCGCGGTACTCGCCCTCGAGCGCATCGATGATCTGCTCGTCTTGCCCGGTGCCCAACGTTGTGACGGCCAGCGCTTGGGTTTCCCCGCGCGTGAACAAGGCCGACCCATGGGTGCGCGGCAACACGTCGTTTTCGGCCACGATGGGGCGCACGGTTTTGGTGTCGCGCCCGTCGATGCGCACGCCGCTGTCGAGAATTTGACCGCGAACGAGCTTCTTTTCCATTTTCTTGAAGACACCGCCGGCGACGCTGGCGTCGAGGCTTTCGTCTTCGGCTGCAGCTTCTTCAACCTTCTTGCGGGCTTCGGACAACAGATTAGTACGGGCCTGCTTGTCGCGTTCGGCGTAGGCCGCCTTCAGATCGTCGCCGACCAACGTGTCGAGGCGTGCCTGCACGTCGCTGGTGTCGATCTCTTCGGGCAGCGGCCACGGATCCTTTGCGGCCGATTCGGCGAGCGACACGATGGCGTCGATCACCGGCTGGAACGATTCATGACCGAACATGACGGCGCCCAGCATGACCTCTTCGCTGAGTTCCGAGGCTTCGGATTCAACCATCAACACCGCATCGCCGGTACCGGCGACGATGAGATCGAGTTGCGAGTCGGCGAGTTGATCGGGCGTCGGGTTGAGAACGTAGTCGCCGTCGACATAGCCGACGCGGGCGCCACCGATCGGGCCGAGGAACGGAATGCCTGAAATCGTCAACGCGGCGGACGCACCGATCAGTGCCGGCATGTCCGGGTTGTTTTCCAAGTCGTGCGACAAGACCGTACAAATTACCTGGGTCTCGTTGCGGAAACTGCTGTGAAACAGCGGACGGATCGGCCGATCGATGAGGCGCGAGGTCAGCGTTTCTTTTTCGGCAGGACGACCTTCACGTTTGAAAAAGCCGCCTGGAATCTTACCGGCGGCGAAGGTCTTTTCCTGATAATTGACGGTTAGCGGAAAGAAATCGATTCCCGCGCGCGGTGTTTTCTGTGCGACCGCGGTGCACAAGACGGTGGTCTCGCCGTACGTGACGAGAACGGCCCCGTCGGCCTGGCGGGCGAGCCTGCCGGTTTCGAGGGTGAGCGTACGTCCGCCCCACTCGATTTCTTTCTTAACGATATTGAACATATCTCTCTTCCTTGCTTGCTTTCGGAGCGCACCCCTTGCGCCCTCCCCTAGTGGTCAGCGATGGCCTCGGACTATGGACGCAGCAACACAGCCGACCGCCTGCGATGTACGCGGCGCGCGGCAGTGCACGACGACACCAGCTACTTTCTGATACCGAGTCGCTGAATAAGCTGCTCGTAACGCGAGACATCACAGTCACGCACGTAGTCGAGCAGCCGGCGGCGCCGATTGACGAGCATCAGAAGCCCGCGCCGCGAATGGGCATCTTTTTTGTGATCTCTGAAGTGTTCGGTGAGGTTGGTGATCCGCTCGGTCAGGATCGCGACTTGCACTTCGGGCGACCCGGTATCTTGATCCTTGGTCGCATATTCCTTTATGAGCGCAGCCTTGCGCTCTGAAGTGATCGACATCGGTTATCTCCTATGACGAATAATTAAAAACACGAGCCGGTTTCAAGGTGCCGTCGCTCAACTGCGCCATGGCCACCGGTACGTTGTCCGATGTGACGAAGACGATGCCGTCCTTGAGACCCGTGGAAACGCTGACTGTCTGACCGTGGCGAAGTCTTGCCGCCGTCGCACCGTCCAAGGCCAGCGCCGGGATGTCGTCCAGCGCGGTCTCAGGCGGTAAAAGTGCTTCCGCGAGGCGCGCACTATGGCTCAAGTCCTCTAGGGTGGCTAGCGAAATCGCCTGTGACTCGACGAAGGGCCCCGCTTGGGTTCGCCTGAGGTCGCCCAGATGCCCGACCGTGCCCAAGGCCAGCGCGAGATCCCGGGCCAAGGCCCGGACGTAGGTCCCTTTGCCGCACGAAACGTCGAAAACGGCGTGATTCTCTCCGTTTTCGACCAGTTCGAACGCAAAAACCTCGATTTCACGGGGTTTGAGCGCGACCGGCTCCCCCGCGCGGGCCGCCGCATAGGCCCGCCGACCGCCGACCTTCAGCGCCGAGTACGCCGGCGGTTGCTGGATCAGACGCCCCGTGAACTGCGGCAGCGCGGCCAAAATCGCAGCGCGGTCGGGGCGATGGGCGCTGGTTACAGTCACCGCGCCCTCGGCATCGTCGGTGTCACGGCTTTCGCCCCAGGCCACGGTGGCGCGATAGGCTTTGTTGCTGTTGAGGATGTAGCCCATGACCTTGGTCGCTTCGCCCAACGCAATGGGCAAAACGCCGGTGGCCAGGGGATCAAGCGTGCCGCCATGGCCGGCCTTCACGCGGTCGAAGAGATTGCGCACCTTGGCCACACCGGCGGCGGAAGAAAGCCCCTTCGGTTTGTCGAGAACGATCCAGCCGTTCATTCGGACGATGTTTTGGCCTGCGCTCGCGCCAGAAGCGTGCCGATCTTGTCGGCCTCATCGAAGGTATCGTCGATCACAAAGGTCAGGCGCGGCGTGTAACGCAACCCGACGCGACGCGCCAACGGTCCTTGAAGACGCGGCGCTTGGGCATTGAGTTCCTCTAAGAGCGGATCGGCGTCACCGCCGCCCAGCGGAAAGACATAGGCACGGGCCTGTCTGAGGTCGGGGCTGACCCGTACCTCGGAAACCGTGATCGCGCTGCCCGTCACCGTACCGAACTCCATCGTTGCCAAGGCGTCGACAAGACCGTGGCGCAGAAGTTCGCCGACGCGGTGCTGCCGCTGGGAGGCTGATTTGCTTTGCTGTCTAGGCATGATTTCCGAACCGCCGCCCGGCCTGGGTATTGGCGGGACGGCCTACAGTGTGCGCGCGATCTCTTCGACTTCGTACACTTCGATGATGTCGCCTTCGTGATAGTCGTGGTAGCTCGCCAAGGCGATACCGCAATCCGAGCCGGCACGCACTTCGCGGGCATCGTCTTTGAAATGCTTGAGCTTGTCCAAGACGCCTTCGTGCACGACGACATCGTCGCGCAACAGGCGGGCCTTGGCACCGCGCCGGACCGTGCCTTCGAAAACTTCGCAACCGGCGACCTTGCCGACCTTGGAGACCGAAAAGACCTGCTTGATACGCGCTTGGCCAAGGCTGGTTTCCTTGATCGTCGGCTCGAGCATGCCCGACAAGATGTCTTTCATCTCGTCGACAAGGTTGTAGATCACCGAGTAGTAGCGGATCTCGAGCTTGTCGCGCTTGGCCCGTTCGCGGGCCTGCGCATTGGCGCGCACGCTGAAGCCGATCATGAGCGCGCCTGACGCTGCCGCCAGGGTCACGTCAGACTCGTTGATCCCGCCGACCGCGCCGTGAACGACGCTTATCGCAACTTCGTCGGTCGAGAGTTTTTCCAACGCGCCGCGGATCGCTTCGAGCGAGCCCTGCACATCGGCCTTGATGATGACCGGGAAGGTGCTGGTTTCACCGTCGGCGATCTTCGTGAACATCTCCTCAAGCGAGCCGCGTGCCGTGGCGGCCAGGGCGGCATCTTTTTCGCGTGCCTGGCCGGCCCGGAAGCCGGTGATTTCCCGCGCGCGACCTTCGTTCTCCACCACACCGAACTCATCGCCCGCACTCGGCGCGCCGTTGAGCCCGAGAATCTCGGCCGGTTCGCCGGGGTGGAGTTCGTCGATTTGCTTGCCGTGGTCGTTGACCAGCGCGCGCACCTTGCCCCACTCGGTTCCGGCGACAACGATATCGCCGACTCGCAACGTGCCGCGTTGGACCAAGGTGGTGGCCACCGCACCACGACCCCGATCGAGCTTGGCTTCGATCACCACGCCTTCGGCGGGCCGGTCGGGATTGGCTTTGAGTTCGAGCAATTCCGCCTGCAAAACAATCAGTTCTTCGAGGCGATCAAGGCCAGTCTTTTCAGTGGCCGACACTTCGACGGCGATCACTTCACCGCCCATCTCTTCGACCACGAGATCGTGCTGCAACAAATCGCGCCGCACGCGATCGGCGTCCGCTTCGGGCCGGTCTATCTTGTTGATCGCCACGATGATCGGCGTTTCCGCCTGTTTGGCATGATTAATCGCCTCGACGGTCTGCGGCATGATGCCGTCGTCGCCGGCCACCACAAGAACGACAATGTCGGTCACGGTGGCACCGCGGGCGCGCATCGTGGTGAAGGCTTCGTGGCCCGGCGTGTCGAGGAACGTAATCTTGGCGCCCGAGGCCATCGTCACCTGATAGGCGCCGATATGCTGCGTGATCCCACCGGCTTCGCCGGACACCACATCCGTGGTGCGCAGCGCATCGAGGAGCGAGGTTTTACCGTGATCGACGTGGCCCATCACGGTGACGACCGGCGCCCGCGGCTTCAGCGAGGCCTCGTCATCGGCATCTTCACCGGCGCGGAAACCGATCTCGACATCGGCCGAGGAGACCCGTTTGGGCGTATGACCGAACTCGGTCACGATGATTTCAGCGGTCTCGGCGTCGATCGCTTGGTTGATCGTCGCCATGACGCCCATTTTCATGAGCGATCGGATGACATCGACGCCACGTTCGGTCATCCGGTTGGCCAATTCCTGCACCGTGATGGTATCGGGAATCGAGACTTCCCGGAAAACTTTCTTCGGCGGCTCTGAATCGCCGGAACGGGCTTGGCGCTTTTCGCGCTCGCGCTGACGACGCACCGCAGCCAGGCTGCGGGTGCGCTCGCGATCGTCGAGCGCCTGACTCATGGTCATTTTGCCGCCGCGTCGCCGTTCCCCGACCCGGGGGCGTGGCGGCGTGGGCCGCTTGATCTCAGGCCGCACGCCGGGTTTGGGACGGCGCGCATCAGCATCTTCCTCGGTCGCAGGTTCGCCGAGCCGAACGGCCGCGGCTTCGGCCGCTTTCTTTCTCGACGCCTCTTCGACGCGCTTACGTTCTTCTTCTTCCGCTTCGCGTTTCTCGGCCTGCTCGCGTTCGACAGCAAGACGGGCTTCTTCGTCGGCGCGACGGGATGCTTCTTCCTGGGCCTTCTTGCGCGCCTCGACCGACGCGATCTTGGCGCCCTCTAGCGCTTTGGCGCGGGCCGCCTTTTCGTCTTCGGTCAGTGCCTTGAGCACGACCCGACCCTTCGAATCGTCGGCCTCGGGCGGCGGTGCAACCGGCGCCGGCGTTGCCTTGGCGACAGCCGGCGTCCGCTCCGCAGCGGCTTCTGCCAATGTTTGCTTTCGGGGTGCCCCGGCACCGCGCTTTTTCTTGACCTCGACCGTGACGGTC
>CALJDF010000017.1 GCA_938023835.1 uncultured Alphaproteobacteria bacterium | reverse complement strand
CCGTGAACGGCGCTACGACATGTACGACCTCACCATCACCTACCCGGCACCCTTGGTGCCGCGCGCGCTGCGCCGCGAGATCGATGAACGTATGGGCCCTGATGGTGTGCCGCGAACGCCGATCGAACGAGAGGACATTATCGCGGCGCTGCAGGATCTCGTCGATCAGGGCGTCGGCGCGGTCGCGGTATGCTTTCTCAATAGTCCCGCCAATCCGGCCAACGAGCGCACGGTCGCCGAGATCGCCGCGACGCAGTTTCCGCAGCTCTTCGTCTCGACATCGACCGATGTCTTCCCCTTCTTACGCGAATACGAACGCTGGACGACGGCCACGATGAACGCCTTCACAGGACCGTTGTTCGATCAATACCTTGGGCGCCTCGAGGAGGGATTGCGCAAGACCGGTCTGAAGGGCGATTTGTTTATCATGTCGTCATCGGGGGGGACCGTGACGCCGGATGTCGCGCGGCGCTTTCCGGTTCGGATGTTGGAGAGCGGCCCAGCGGCGGGTGTCCTACAGACCGCGACATTGGGGCGGCAACTCAAACGCCCGAACCTCTTGTCCTTCGACATGGGCGGCACCACCGCAAAAGGCGCATTGGTGCGCAACGATCAGCCCCTCAAGCGCTACGAAATGGAAGTCGCGCGGGTCCACGAGTTCCGGGCCGGCTCAGGTCTGCCCGCCAAGATCCCCGTCATTGACCTGATTGAGATCGGCTCCGGCGGGGGCTCGATTGCCGCCGTCGATGCCCGCGGCACCATCGCCGTGGGTCCCCATAGTGCGGGCGCCGTCCCCGGCCCGGCCTGTTATGGTCAGGGCGGCGAAGACCCCACCCTGACCGACGCCAACCTCACCCTTGGCTATCTCGACGACGCCTTCTTCCTGGGCGGCGAAATGCGCCTCGATACGAAGGCAGCAGAGCGGGCCATCGATCACAAGCTCGGCGCGCCGCTCTCGGTAGAAACGCTGCGCGCGGCGTGGGGCGTACACGAGTCCGTCAACGAAGACATCGCCCGTGCTTTCCGCAATCACGCCTCGGAGCGCGGGTTCGACTATCGTGCCTGCGCGATGGTTGCATTTGGCGGCTCTGGCCCGGCCCACGCCTGCCGCGTCGCCAGAAAGCTTCGCGTTCCCACCGTCGTGTTCCCGGTTGGTGCCGGCGTCATGTCCGCAGTCGGTTTGCTCGCCAGTCCGTTGTCCTTTGAAACCTTCCGCGCCGAACGCCTCGATCTGGAGGTGCTCGACGGCGACAGCTTCGGCAGGCGCTTCGACGCCTTGGTCGATGAGGCAAAAAATTTCCTCGGGCGCCCCCCCGAACCGGGCGAACGCACCGTCATTCGCCGACGCCTCGACATGCGCTATCGCGGGCAGGGCTACGAAATCGAAGTCGATCTCCCAGAAGGCAGCGGCCTAAACGACGTGAAGACGCTTTTCACCGAAGCCTACGAGCGAATCTTCACCAAGTCGTTCCCCTCGGAGTCCCTCGAAATCACAAACTGGAAAATCGAAGTCTCCCTGGTGCGTGCGGCTGCGGATGCGACCTATCACCTCGAAGTGGCCGCGGGCGAAAAAGCCATCAAGGGCCACCGCCTGGCATACTTTCCCGAACAAGACGCGCCGCGGGATACGCCGGTCTACGACCGCTATGCCCTCAGCCCCGGCGATACGTTCACCGGCCCCGCGCTGGTTGAAGAACGCGAATCGACCTGCATCATCGGTGTCGGCGATCAGGTTACCGTGGACCCAGCCGGGAACATGATCGTCGCTGTTGCCGGCGGTGCAGACGACTTGGGGGCCCCGAGATGAAACAGATTGATGCCGTCGACCTCGGCATTATGTGGGATCGCCTGATCGCGATCACCGACGAAATCCTCCTATCGATCGTCCGCACCGCGTTTTCGGTCGGTGTTCGCGAAGCCTGGGACCTGGCTTGCGTCGTCTTCGACGAAAAGGGTCGCAGTATTGCCCAAGCCACATTGTCGATGCCCGCCTTCATCGGCACCGCCCCGCTAACGATGCAGCACATGCTCGCCAAGTTCCCGGCCGAAACGTGGAAAGAAGGCGATGTCGTTGTCACCAACGACCCCTGGCTGGGGACCGGCCATACGCCCGACATCTGCATCGCCCGACCCGCGTTCAAAGACGGCAATCTCGTCGGCTTTGTGATGACGATTAGCCATCTGCCCGATATCGGCGGCGTCGGTTTATCGGTGATGAACACCGCCGTGTTTCAAGAAGGCCTGATGCTGCCTGTCACCAAACTCTATGACGCCGGCGAACCTATTGCGTACCTCCACGACTTGATCGCCGGCAACGTGCGCACGCCCGACCAGGTCTTCGGCGATATCATGGCCGATATCGCGGGCTGCACCGTGGGCGAACGCCTGATCGGCGAGTTCATGGACGAATACGGCCTCAAAGACCTGCGCGCGCTCGCCGACGGCATCATCGAACAATCTGAGTCCGCAATCCGCAAAGAAATTGCGGCCATTCCCGACGGGACATACACGAACCAAATCGAGGTCGAGACCGTCACCGACGCCGTCACGCTCGCCTGCCAAGTCACCGTAAAAGGTGACTCCGTCGAGATGGATTTCAAGGGGACCGGACCTTCGGCTCAATACGCCATCAACGTGCCCTTCTGCTACACGCGCGCCTGGGCAACGTACACGATCAAGACCCTCACCACGCCCACCATTCCCAACAACCTTGGGGCGCTGCTGCCGGTCGCCGTCACGGCGCCGGAAGGCTCGATCCTCAATACCCAACGCCCATCACCAACCGGCGGACGGCACTCCATTGGATGGTTCATCGTACCGCTGATCATGGGCGCGCTCGCCGACGCCATGCCCGATCGCGTCCAAGCGGATTCAGGGATGGCGTCGCTGTTCATTTGCCACACCAGCGTTTCGGGCGGTGAAGCCGGCTCCACGCAGTATTTCTTGGCTGGCGGCGTGGGCGCGATGAAAGGCCTCGACGGACAACACACCACACCCTCGCCGACCAACAACGCGGTCGTTGCGAGCGAGGTTTGGGAGAACGAAACCGGCGTGCGCATCGACTATCGCCGCCTTCTTCCGGATTCCGGTGGGCCTGGCGAATTTCGGGGCGGCCTCGGCCAGATCGCCTCATTGACCAACACGCGAAACGACACCGTCGCGATTTTCATGTTCGGTATGCGTACCGAATTTCCGGCCCAGGGTTACCTCGGTGGCAAGCCGGGCACGACCCGCGAGTTCTTGGTCGACCGCAAACCAATTCCGCCCAAGGGTCGGCTCGAACTAAAGCCGGGCGAGACCATCACCATTGCGGAAGCCGGCGGTGGTGGTTACGGCGATCCACTCAAGCGCGACCCCGCCAGAGTCCTCAACGATGTGCGAACCGGCGCCGTCAGCATCGAGGGCGCGCGCCGCGACTACGGGGTAGCGGTCGATCTCGAAAAAGGCACAGCCGTCCGCGCCTAATTCATCGGGCAGCGCGAATTTCCTTTAGCGCACCCAAGAATTGCCGCACCTCTTCCGGCGAGTTGTAGTGACACATCGAGACGCGGAGGCAATCCTCGATCCCGAGCGCCCCAAGAATGTGACCTGAGTACCCATCCGAGATGCGGGCATGAACGCGAATGCCACGTTTCGCAAATGCCTGGACAAGATCGGGCGACGTCATCCCTTGAAGGTTAAAGGACACGATACCCTCGCGCCCCTCGAGTGACATCGGACCGATCACTTTCACGTCGTCAAATGCGGCCAGCCCCTCAGTCTTGTCGTCGCCATTAAGCAACAAATCAATCAGCGCCGCTTCGTGGCGCTCCATCGCGGCCGTCCCTGCCCTAAGCGCGGTATTTCGGTCAGCGTCATTGGTGTAGTGCCCGCCCAGCCAACAGAAGTAGTCCACGACTTTCGACTCGGCCGCATAGAACGCGGGATCACGCGAGCCCAGTTCCCAATCCTTGTCGGTTTTGCCCAGCATGTGTTCGTGCGGCACCTCGTGAATGCGATCGTTGATCCACGCAAACCCCAGCGACAGACGCGAAAACGTTTTGTAGGGCGAGAACACGTAGGCATCGGCCCCGTAAGAGGCCACGTCCATCGTGCCGTGAGGCGCGTGTTGGATGCCGTCGACAATGATGTAGCACTCAGGCGCGACCGCGCGGATCGCTTCGGATACCGCCGCGAGATCGACCACGAATCCGGTCAACATGCTGGTGTGAATGATCGTCGCGATGCGCGTGTCGGGCGTTACGGCCGCCGCGTAGTTTTCGGCGCTCACCGTCCCGGTCTTCGGGTCGAACGGCACCTCGATCCACTCACGGTTGGTGTTGGCTGCCCATTGCTTGGCCGAGTCGAGGCTGGCCGGATGCTCCAACGTGCTTGAGATCACCGGTCCCGGCGGCGCCGCCAGCGCAATCGACCGGATGAGGCGGTACAGCAATCGGGTACCGGTCTCGCCCGAGATCACCTGCCCTTTGCTCGCGCCGAGTGCTTCCGACCCAAACAGCAGATGCAGATCGGCCCGCCCCGCATTCAGTACCTCGGTGAGGTAGGCCGACGCAGCATTCTGGCGCCCCTCCTGATCCGGCAGCGCCTCGATCTCCGCATTGACCGCAAGCGCCTCTTTGAGTTTGAGCGACCCGCCACCGTTCTCGAAGAACACGCGCGGTTCCTTGAGAATTGGGCAGTAATCGGTGTGGTGGAATCGATCCCGAATTTCTCGCATCAGGTCGGGGGGAAACAATTCGGGACGGGCTCCCATTACATTCTCCATGTGGCGGTTACTGGCGGTCGGCAGCCAATGATATATCATCGCCGCGAGTGCGCTGCGCGCTGTTCACGGAGAAAAACCCTAGTGGCTGAACGGTCATTCAAAAAGGAAGTCGAAGCCTTGCGCCTCGGCGAGGGTGATGTCTTCCACGGCGAGGGCATCCTCGCCGTCACCAAGGCGCTGCTGCAGGCTGGCGTTTCCTACGTCGGCGGCTATCAAGGCGCGCCTGTCTCGCACATGATGGATGTGCTGGAAGACGCGCAACCGATCCTCGAAGACCTCGGCGTGCATTACGAGGGCAACGCCAGCGAGGCTGCCGCGGCCGCGATGCTCGGCGCCTCGATCAACTACCCGATGCGGGGCGCCGTAACGTGGAAATCCACCGTCGGCACCAATGTCGCCTCTGACGCATTGTCCAATCTCGCCTCCGCCGGCGTCAAAGGCGGCGCGATGATCGTGCTCGGCGAAGACTACGGCGACGGCGCCAGCATCATCCAAGAGCGCACCCACGCCTTCGCGATGAAATCGCAGATGTGGTTACTCGATCCCCGACCCAACTTACCCACCATCGTCAACATGGTGGAAAAAGGGTTCGAGTTGAGCGAAGCCAGCAGCACGCCCGTGATGTTGGAATTGCGCATTCGCGCCTGTCACGTCTACGGCAGCTTTCCCACCCGTGACAACGTCTCGCCCGCGATTTCAAGCAAGAACCTGCTGCAAGAATCCGATTTCGATTTCGACCGGATTTGCCTGCCGCCATCCACCTATATCCAAGAACGTTTGAAAATCGATGTGCGCATGCCTGCGGCGATCGATTACATCCGCGACCAGAAACTCAACGAGACCTTCGACGGCGACCTGAGCGATCTCGGCATCATCATGCAGGGCGGCATGTACAACTCCGTCCTGCGTTCGCTGAGTCAACTCGGCCTCTCC
>CALJDF010000016.1 GCA_938023835.1 uncultured Alphaproteobacteria bacterium | reverse complement strand
AGGTCGTGCCCGGCGCAAAAGGCCGGTCCGGCACCACCCAGGATCACCACGCGGGCGGGGCTCTGGGCGATGTCGTCGAGTGCGTCTTGGAGTGCTGCCATGAGGGCACGGCTCAGACTATTTCGTACCTGCGGTCGGTTGAGGGTGAGGCGCACCACACCGTCGGTTTCCTCGCGGAGAACCAAAGCGTCCCGGTCCTTGGCGGCAGAGGCGGTCATGGGCGGTTTCGCGGGCTCCCGGACATCGCACCTGAAGTGCACTCATTCGCGGTACTCAAGTACCGCATAGCTAACTCTATGAAATGTGAAGCGAAATCGTTGACTTCTGCAAATTCGAGGGCATACTCGCGCGCCATTGCGGGGGAACCCCGCCAAAGGACGCAAGACCATGAAGACCTACTCTGCAAAACAGACCGAAGTCCAGAAGAAGTGGTACTTGATCGACGCTGAAGGCCTGGTTTTGGGCCGCATGGCCGCGATCATCGTCGATCGTCTTCGGGGCAAGCACAAGCCGATGTACACACCGCACGTCGACTGCGGCGATAACATTATCGTCGTGAATGCCGAAAAGGTGCGGCTGACCGGGCGCAAGCTTGAGAAAAAAATCTATTACCGGCATACCGGCTATCCGGGCGGCATCAAGCAGCGGACCGCGGGGGAGGTGCTCGAGGGCGACCATCCCGAACGCGCGATCATGATGGCGGTGCAGCGCATGCTCCCGAAAGAGAGCCCGCTGGCACGCAAGCAACTCGGCCATCTCAAAGTCTATCCCGGTGCGGAACATCCGCACGAGGCGCAGAACCCCGAGGTTCTCGACGTTGCCGCAATGAATTCCAAGAATAATAGGGCTGCCTAATTATGGCCGATGAAAAACAATCGCTTTCCGATCTCAAGACGCTGACTGAAGGCGAGGGTGTGACCACCACGGATGTGCCCGAAGCGGTGGACGTCGTTGAGGTCGCACCGGCCGAGCCGCAAATCGACCCACAGGGCCGGTCCTATGCTACCGGGCGGCGGAAGGATGCCGTTGCGCGGGTTTGGATCAAGCCGGGTGCGGGGCGCGTTACGGTCAACGGCAAAGAGAACGAAGTTTATTTTGCGCGGCCCGTGCTTCGCATGATCATCAACCAGCCCTTGGTGACGGCCGGCCGGGAAGGTCAGTACGACATCGTCTGCACCGTCACGGGTGGCGGGCTTTCCGGACAGGCCGGCGCGGTTCGTCATGGTCTCAGCCATGCACTGATCCGCTATGAGCCGTCGCTCCGACCGGTGTTGAAGAAGAACGGCTTCCTGACCCGCGATAGCCGCGTGGTCGAGCGTAAGAAGTACGGTAAGGCGAAGGCCCGACGTAGCTTCCAGTTCTCTAAACGTTAATCCGTCTGCTTTTCGAATAACGAGGGGCGTCTTGACGGACGCCCCTTTTTTTATGGGCATCTGATGCCAGACGTGGGAGACACACATGTCACACGAAGGAAAAAAGATTCGGGTAGGCATTCTGGGCGCGAGTGGGTACACCGGCGCCGAGTTGATCCGTCTGCTTGTCAACCACCCCGATGTTGAGATCGTTCTGCTGACTGCCGACCGTCATGCCGGCAAGCCGATCAGCCAGGTCTTTCCCCATTTGTTCGGATTGAACCTACCGAACTTGATCAAGATCGACGAAGTCGAATGGGCTGGGGTGGAGACCGATATCATTTTTTGCGCCTTGCCCCACGGCACGACGCAGGAGATCGTCGCCGGGCTCTTGCACCATACCGGGCACGATGTGGTCGATGAGCTCATCGAAGAACGGCGCGAGGACTTGATTGCTGGCATTCCCGAAGGGGTGCGAGTGATCGATTTGTCCGCGGACTTTCGGATCGAAGACGGCGATACCTATGCCCAATGGTATGGCTATCCACATCGGGCGCCGAAACTTCAGGCGCAGGCGGTCTATGGCCTTACCGAATTCAACCGTGAGGATATCGCCGAGGCACGGTTGGTTGCATGCCCGGGATGCTATCCCGCGAGTGCGTTGCTGCCGCTGGTACCACTTGTTGAGGCCGGTCAGATCGATCCCGGCGACATCATCATTGATTCCAAATCAGGGGTGACCGGTGCGGGTCGCGCGGCCAAAGAAGCCAATCTTTACGGCGAGGTTGCCGAAGGGTTCCACGCGTATGGAATCGGCGGCCATCGGCATGGGCCGGAGATCGAGCAAGAGCTCACGCGGGTGGCCGGACGGCCATTGACGGTCAATTTCACGCCCCATCTCGTCCCCATGAACCGCGGTATTTTGTCGACGATCTACGTCCGGCTTGCCGGTGGCGCTAGTGCCGCGGATCTGCGCGCCACATTGATGGCGCGTTACGATGCCGAACCCTTCGTCGATGTCGTGCCCGAAGGCATGGCCCCCGCCACCCGTCATGTCCGGGGCTCGAATCATAGCCTGCTCGGCGTATTCGAAGACCGGATGAAGGGTCGGGCCATTCTCGTATCGGTTCTCGACAATTTGGTGAAGGGTGCATCGGGTCAAGCGGTGCAAAACATGAACGTCATGTGCCAGCTACCGGAAACACGCGCGCTTGAACAACGACCGTTGTTTCCCTAGTCGGTTCGTGTGAGCAGCAGCGGACTCGTCCTCCCCTATCGTGGCGTCATACCGGACATCGCGCCGGATGTATTTTTGGCGCCAGGCGCCTGCGTGATTGGCGATGTCGAGATCGGCAGGGGGTCCAACATCTGGTTCCAATGCACCGTGCGGGGCGATGTCAATGCGATCCGGATCGGCGCGCGCAGCAATCTACAGGATGGTACCGTCGTCCATGTTAGTCGCCGCGAGCCCGGGCAAACGCTGATAGGCGACGAGGTGACGGTCGGGCATAAGGTTCTGCTGCATGCCTGCCGGCTTCATTCGCGGTGTTTTATCGGGATGGGGGCCACGGTGATGGATGAAGCTGAGGTCGAGACGGATGCGATGCTGGCCGGAGGTGCGTTGTTGACGCCGCGAAAGCGTGTCCCCAGCGGTCAGCTGTGGGGCGGAAGACCGGCGAAATTCATGCGGGACCTTACCGACGACGAGATCGCGTATAATGCCGGAACGGCCACGCACTACAGCCGGATGGCGGCGGAATATCGTACGGCGCTCGGCATGGGGCAGAGCGATACCGAATCGGTGGAAACATGATGAGCGCAGGAAGGTCCAAGGTTTGACATTGCGGCGCGGCATAAAGACATGGCTGGAGCGTCGTCGGCGCTATGGCCTTGTGTTGTTCCTCGGTGCGATGGCGGGCTGCGCACCGACCTTGCCTGCGAAGACGTTGTTCATCGCGGCGCGTGAAACAACCTCCGACGAGTTGCTGGTGGGGACTTTCGAGACGGTCTATGGCGAGCCGACTTCGGCGATCACGCTGTTCGGGGTTGGTGACAAGACCGAATGCCGAGGCATTACCGGGGTTGGCGGTATCGACCGTGTCGCGCCCGGCACCACGACGCGGCTCATGATGAGATGCGAAGACGGGCGTTTCATCCAGGGCGAGTTGACTTACGAACGGTTCGATCGCGGCGCCGGTCTGGCTGAAGATACCGGCGACGGCTTCTATCAACTGGTTTTCGGTCGCCTCAAGTTGTCTGAAGACAATCTGCGGCAGGAATTTGCATTGTTGCCGCCGCCGCCCGAGCGCCCCCAACCGCTTGAACGCATTCCGGCCGTCCTCCCGGCGGATCGCGCGCCCCCTGTACAAGGCGAGGATCGCCCTGCAGCGCCGCCCGCAATTCCAAAGGAAGATGTCGATGTCGACGCGCTGCCACCGGATGACGATGACGACGATGACCCGTTTGGGGGGGGCTTCTCTCGGACGATGATGACGACGATAACGGTGCAGGCGAGGCGCCTGTGGTCGCCGACAGCTGCGAACGCGGGGTCGTCGAGGGCGAATGCTTTGATGAGTTCGATCTAGAAGGGTTCGACAGCAAGGATGTCGAGAATTTCTTGCGCGATGAAGACGCCGCGGAAGACGAGATCGAAACCTAGGCGCTACTCGAGTGTCTTTTTGACGTAGGAACCGGGCGCGTCCTCGATCGGTTTCAGGGAACCCTTGCTTGGGTCGCGCGCTGGTATTTTCTCGCCCGATCGTTTTGCCAGCCAGGCGGCCCAATCGGGCCACCATGATCCGTCGCTCTCCGTCGCACCGGACAGCCATGCCTCGGGACCTTCCGGGAGCGCATCGTTGGTCCAGTGGCCGTACTTGGTTT
>CALJDF010000015.1 GCA_938023835.1 uncultured Alphaproteobacteria bacterium | reverse complement strand
GGTTATCAAACCCGTGAGTTTGAAGATCGCTTTCTCACGATCGGCGTGCCCTATCGCGTAATCGGAGGCCCGCGGTTCTATGAACGCCGCGAAATCCGCGATGCCATTGCTTATTTGCGCGTGGTCAGCCAGCCCGAAGACGGGATCGCGTTCGAGCGCATCGTCAACGTGCCTAAACGCGGGTTGGGCGAGGTCACGCTGCAAGCCATGCACAAATTGGCACGGGCCGGCCAAATTGCCTTGTTGCAGGCGTCGCAAGAACTGCTCGCGACCGACGAATTGCGGGCACAGGCGCGAACGTCGTTGGGCAATTTGTTGGAAAGCTTCGCGCGCTGGCGGGCAATGAAAGACCAGTTGTCGTTGCCCGAATTGGTCGAGACGGTCCTCGATGAATCGGGCTACACCGAGATGTGGCAGCGTGACAAATCGATCGACGCACCGGGACGGCTCGACAACCTCCGAGAGCTCGTGCATTCGGTGGCCGAGTACGAATCGCTGACCGATTTTCTCGATCACGTCAGCCTGGTCATGGATCACGACAACGCCCCTGACACCGACATGGTCAACATCATGACCCTTCATGCGGCGAAGGGATTGGAGTTCGACACGGTCTTCTTGCCGGGGTGGGAGGAAGGTCTGTTTCCCAACCAACGCTCGCTCGACGAAGGCGGCACCTCGGCGCTTGAGGAAGAACGGCGGCTTGCGCATGTCGGTATGACGCGGGCACGCAAGATGCTGCGGATCTCGTTTGCCCAAAGCCGACGCACCTTTGCCGAGTGGCAAAGCGCGATCCCGTCGCGCTTTATCGACGAATTGCCGATGGACAACGTGGAGGTTGCCGCCGAAGCCTCAGTCTGGGGCCAGGCCTATAGCCGCGACGAGGATCAATCTCACGGCGAGCCGGTCGAAAAACCTTGGGATAGCCCCGGTCGCCGGCGCATGCGCAACAACCGAGGGCTGACCCGCGATGGTCAATTGATCGAAGCCCGCGCCGAGCTGGTCGACTTTGACGAGCGGCCGTCGGCGCCCTACGCCGAGGGCGACCGGATATTCCACCAGAAATTCGGCTATGGCCGGATCGAGTCGATCGACGGCAACCGGCTTGAGATCGAGTTCGATAAAGCCGGTACCAAGAAGGTCATCGACTCGTTCGTTCGACCGGCATGACCCCGCCCCGGCTTTAACGCCATGTCGACCTGGGAAATCGCGGTGCAGACCGAGGCCCCGCGTTGCGGAGCGGTGGAGGCAGCACTAGAAACCAGGCTTGGCGACACGTTATTGGCGCTGAGCCGCTTTGAGGACGGAACCGCTTGGCGCGTCACCGCCCTGACGTCGAGCGAGCCCGACGGCGACTTGCTGGCGCGGCTCGGTCTGGCCTTGCAGCGCGACGAGACGGTGGTGGGACCGACCAAAGTGCCGGACGAAGATTGGGTATCGAAATCGCAGCGCGACATGCCGCCGATCACGGCCGGGCGGTTTTGGGTACGGGGTAGTCATATCAAGGGCGCCGCGCCGCCGGCGGCGATTCCGATCTTGGTCGATGCCGCGACGGCCTTCGGCACCGGCCATCACGAATCGACCGAGGGGTGCTTGCTGATGCTCGACCGCCTGGGGCGCTATTTGCGGCCAGCGAGCGTCCTGGATATCGGCACCGGGACCGGCATTTTGGCGGTTGCGGCGGCAAAGATCTGGCGCGTGCCCGTGGTGGCGACCGATGTTGATCCCGATGCCATCAAGGTCGCAACCCATGTGGTGCAGAAAAACTACGTGGCGCGGTGGGTGCGCTGCGTCGTCGCAACGGGCACCGCGGGACGCGAGACCGCCGCTGCGGGTCCGTTCGATCTCATCATCGCCAATATCTTGGCGCGACCGCTGGCGGCCTTAGCCCCTGCTGTGGCGCGAAACGCCGCACCGGGTGCCCGGATCGCGTTGTCGGGGATTCTGACCAGCCAAACCGCGCAAGTTGTCGCCGCCTATCGCAACGCCGGATTTTACCGCACCGAAGGCATCATCCTCGGCGACTGGATCACCCTGGGGTTCCGTCGCCCCTAGGCATCGCGCTGGCGGTCAGCGATGTGGGCAGGCCGCCATGCCGCAAAACGCATCGTCGCTCGGCGCCGCGGTAAAGATGCTTCGACGCAGCACGATATCGTCTAGCGTATGGGCGTCGATCGCGGAAAAAGCAAGGAAGCGGCGAAAGCGCCGTCGGCTCGCCCGCCACAGGCGCAGCGGGGTACTTGTGGTACGCGCCACATCGGCAAGCCATCCGTGTCGTTGACCTGACGCCAATTGATCGCGTGTCATGGTGGGTGTTCCCTTTGTGGATCGAGTTCGTTTGCTCTTTGGCTCAATGTTGGGACGGTTGCGCCAGGTTCAATGCGCTAACCGACCCCTCGCATTGATGTGAGCGATAGGTTTCGAATCGAAACCGCCGGCGCAAAGGCCGACGGTTCAAAGAGGGTCTGTCGATGGTCCGCTAAGCGACGTGGCGTGGCCGGTTCTCGTTGGCCGGGACGCCGATATCGCCGACGAAGCGGTCGAGGCCGACATCCTTCAACGTATGACGATCCAACATGCTGAGGGCCTGACGGGCTTCACGCCGCGCATTGGCGGCCCGAAGGGCGACGAAAACCGAGGCGAACATGCGCCATGCTTTGGCGCTAACGGAAACGAGGTACTGAGCACGCAGCGCCCGCGCCTGGGCAACGATCTGCTCGGCGGAATCCCCAGTGGGGTTGCGTTGGGCGGTACTGATGGTCACTTTTACTACTCCAGACAAGAACGGTGGTTGTTGACAAACTTTGTTGCGATGCGGGAGCGGAATTTCAACGGTATTGCAGGATTTTAGTAGCGCTTATGTCGCATTGCAGCATTGCAGAAAGAGCATGGCTCCGGCACCCGGTGAGGGCATAATGCGGCGATGAGCGATCAACACAGCGAACGGCTCGCCGCCTTGCGCGCGGAGCTTGTCCGGCAAAAGCTGGATGCCTTTTTGGTACCCCTCCAAGACGAACACCAGGGCGAATGGATCCCGCCGCATGCGCAGCGGCTGGCCTGGCTGACCGGGTTTACCGGGTCTGCCGGGATTGCCGTGGTGATGGCCGACCAAGCGGCGATTTTCGTCGATGGCCGCTACACTCTGCAGGTGCGCCAGCAGGTCGACGTTGCAGCCTTTGTGCCCCACCACCTGATGAACGATCCGCCGACCAAATGGCTGACGGCACATCTGGGCAAGGGACGGCTCGGCTATGACCCGTGGCTGCATACGCCCACGGATGTCGAGCGGTACGAGAAGGCGTGCACCGACGCCGGCGGCAGTTTGGTGGCGTGCGAGGCCAATCCGTTGGATGCCGTATGGCCCGACCGCCCTGCCCCGCCGAACCAACCGGCTGTCGCCTATGGCACGGCGTTCGCCGGCGAGACATCGGCCTCGAAACGCCAGCGGGTGGCGCGCGCCCTGAGCGACGCCAAGGTCGACGCCGTGGTGCTGACCGCCCCGGACTCGATTGCCTGGCTGCTCAATATTCGCGGTGCCGATTTGGAGTACACGCCCGTCACCTTATCGTTTGCACTTCTTCATACCGACGGGCGGGTCGATTGGTTCGTCGATCTCGACAAGGTCGACGATGACCTGCGCGGCCACCTCGGCAACGAGGTGATTGTCATGCCGCTGGACGAATTGGGCCCGGCCCTGTCGTTTCTCGGCGCTCACAACCGGCGGGTTCAGATCGATCCGTCGAGCACCGCGAGTTGGATTGACACGACCTTGCGCACCGCCGGGGCCGAAGTGTCGCGCGCGCCCAATCCGTGCGCGCTGCCCAAGGCGTGCAAGAACGAGGTTGAAATTGCGGGTATGCGCGCGGCCCACGTGCGCGACGGAGCCGCGCTGACCCGGTTCTTGGCGTGGCTGCCGGCGGCGGTCGCCCAGGGCGGCGTGACCGAGGTGACCGCAGCGGACCGCCTGGAAGCGTTTCGCCGCGAAGACGCCATGCTGACGGGACTAAGCTTTCCGACGATCGCCGGGGCCGGCCCGAATGGTGCCATCGTGCATTACCGGGCCATGCCCGAAACCGCGCGGCCGCTTGCCGAGGGGGCGCTGTTCCTTGTCGACTCAGGCGCGCAGTACAAAGACGGGACCACCGATGTCACCCGCACCGTTGCGTTGGGGGACCCCAGCGCGGAGCAACGCGACCGCTTTACCCGCGTGCTGAAAGGCCATATCGCGCTGGCAACCGCGGTCTTTGTCGAAGGCACCAGCGGCAGCCAAGTCGACATTTTGGCGCGCGCGCCATTGTGGCACGCCGGCCTGGATTTCGACCACGGCACCGGTCATGGCGTCGGCGCCTATCTGAACGTCCATGAAGGGCCGCACCGGATTTCGAAGATGCCGAACCGCCAGGCCCTGCAACCCGGGATGATCGTGTCGAATGAGCCGGGGTACTACAAAGAGGACGGCTACGGGATTCGCATCGAAAACTTGGTGGTGGTGCGCGAGGCGGTGACGATCGACGGCCAGGAACGCAAACGGCTTGAGTTCGAGACGCTGACGTTGGCGCCCATCGATCGCGCCCTGATCGAGTCGTCGATCATGACGGCGATCGAGTTGGCGTGGCTCAATGCCTATCATGCGCGGGTGTGCGAGACGCTACTCCCGCTTGTCGATGACGCCACCGGGACGTGGCTAACGGCCGCAACGGCCCCGATCGGCACCGCACAATGAGTCTTGAAACCGAGATCACGGCTGTTATTGAGGCGGCGTGACGGACGCACGACTTCGCGGCTATCAAGGCGCTGTGGGATACCAACCACCCGCAACCGGTGTATATCGCCGAAGAAGCTGAAAAGGCCTTTACGACATGGGCCGAGATCGATCGCTATTGGTCCCATACCGCCGGGGTGCTGGCCCGGGCGTCGCACCGGACGGCCAACCGCCTGATCAAAGCCGCCAGCCCAGACATCGCGATCGTCTTGTATGACATGCATTGGAATGCCAAGGTCGCGCCCGGCGGGTTGTTCGGCGGCGAACTGATGGCTGGCGACAACCGCGTCAATATCATGCTGCGCCGCAAGCCCGAGGGCTGGCGCATCTTTCACTATGTCGAAGCGCCGGTCGTCGGGATGGTGCAGATGCGGCAAGCGATGCGGGCGCTGGTCGACCCGGACTTCTAGGACCCGATCAACGATCGCCAACCGGCTTCGTCGTAGATGTCGAGGCAGAGTTCTTCGGCCTTTTTGCGTTTTGACCCCGCCCCCGGCCCGGCCACGACGATATCGGTCTTCGTGGATACCGAGCCAGCGACCTTGGCACCCAGCGCCTCAGCTTGCGCCTTGGCTTCGCCCCGGCTCATGGTTTCGAGCGTGCCGGTGAAGACCACCGTTTTGCCGGCGACCGGCGAATCGGTTTGGGTTTGCGCCACGGGCTCGATGGCGGCGAGTTCGCGTTGAAGATTGCGAACGACCTCGAGGTTGTGCGGTTCGGCGAAGAAATCGACCAGCGCGCCCGCAACCTTGGTGCCGATGCCGTCGATGTCCATCAAATCGGTCCACGCGGCACCCTCGCGATCCTGGGCGGCAATCATCGCGTCGATCAAGGCATCCAAACTGTCGTAGTGGCGCGCCAGCAATTTCGCGTTGGCCTGGCCGATGTGGCGGATGCCAAGCGCGAAGATGAAGCGATCGAGCCCGATGGCGCGGCGGACGTCGATGGCATCGAATAGTTTGGCGACGGATTGCGCCCCCCACCCGTCTTTTTCGGCCAAGGCGCCAAGCTCTTGGCCGTCTTGCGCGGCGATGCGAAAGATATCGCCCGGTTGTTTGATCCGGCCTTCTTCCCAAAACGCGATGATTTGCTTTTCGCCGAGGCCCTCGATATCGAAAGCATCGCGTGACACGAAATGCTTGAGCCGCTCGACCGCTTGGGCAGGGCAGATCAAGCCGCCAGTGCAGCGTTTGACCTTTTCTGCCTCGCCGGACTCGAGCTCATCCCGCACCGCCGCGCTGCCGCAGCGCGGGCAAGTATCGGGAAACACATAGGCTTTTGACGCTTTCGGCCGTTTGTCGGTGACGACCGAAACGATCTGCGGGATCACGTCGCCGGCGCGCTGGACCACGACGGTATCGCCAACGCGGACATCCTTGCGTTTGATTTCTTCTTCGTTATGTAGCGTGGCGTTGGTGACGACGACGCCGCCCA
>CALJDF010000014.1 GCA_938023835.1 uncultured Alphaproteobacteria bacterium | reverse complement strand
AGGCCGTGCCGCTCGCGTCGCCCAGCAGCCGGGCACCCCGGTGAGAGCACACATTGAAGAAGCACCGGACGGCGCCGTCATCGCCGCGAATAACGAAAAGCGGTTGGGTGGCGTGCTGGAACGTGCGGTAGTCGCCAGCATCCGAGATTTCGCTCTCGTGGCACGCGAAGTGCCAGACCTTGCCAAGCACCTGGTCGAGTTCGGCGCGAAATACCTCGTCGTCGCGGTACACATCGCCGCTGACATAATCGCGAGGATTGAGGTCGGGCGGTTTCGCCCGATGGGCGAATCGGCGGGCGGTCATTACTCAGCGGCCGCCGATCGGAGGGGGTCTGCAGGAGACCGGTCCATCCGGCGCGCCCATTCCGCGTACCAAGCCCGAAGCATGCCGTCGTCCTGGCCTTTTCCGTTTTCTTCGCGTGCGAGCACTTGATAGGCCGCGGCACCGTTGCGAAAGCCCGCCTCGCAGGCTTCAGCCGCAAACGCGTCCTCGGGGACGTTTCGCCCTAGCGGGCCCCAGTATTGATTGTGATGTTGCATGCGCGTACGCCGCACTTCGGGCGAATCGCCCTTACGACCAAGCCCGCGCCACTCGACCAACATGGTCTTTTCGTCAATCGGGGTAACGACATCGATTCGAATCGCCGTGCCGCGCGCCAACAACGCCGCGTTCGGCCATAGGTCAACAAAGAAGAAGTCGTCGGGCGCCAGTCCCGGTAACGCCATCCCAGCATCGCGCGACGCCATGCCTTTGTACTTGTCGTATGTCGCCTTGAGGCCGCCGCCCATGGTGTGGCCGTACTTGAACGCCTTGACGACGCGGCTATCCATGCTTGCCGCGGTCATTTGGGTGCGACGCAACAGGACGTGCATCCACTCGTGGTAGAGGTCGAGATTGGTTTCCTGCCATGCCTTCCAATTCGCATGAAGAACCGAGCGATTGTAGTGAAAGACCTCGAGCTCGCCGGATCCGAGGGATGCTTCAAACGGCGCGAGTGCCTCGCCGATGTAGTCGGTGACGGCAGGCGCCGCCTCATCCAAATTGATGAATACCAGACCAAGATGCGTCTCGGTGCGAACCTCAAAAAGCCCACACTCATCTTTCGTTAGGCCGGCGGTTTGGTAGGCCTCCGGTCGCGGGATATCAACACATGCGCCCCGATCGTCGTAGCTCCACAAGTGGTAGAAGCAGGTCAGGCGCTCGGCATTGCCCGCGGGTTCGTGAATGATCTTGGCGCCGCGATGAGAGCACACGTTCATGAAAGTGCGGATCACGCCGTCTCGGCCGCGGATGGCGATCAGCGGCGTGCCCACATAATCGAATGTCCGAAAGTCGAACGGGTTCGCCAGTTCGCTTTCATGGCAAGCGAGGTGCCAGCATCGCTCAAAAACCCGCTTCTTCTCATCGTCAAAGATGGCCGGGTCGGTATAGACGGCGCCGCTGACAACATGAGTGTCGGGCACCTCGGGCAGCGTCCGCCAGCTCTGCGCGTTCCGTGCGGTCATTGGATGGCTCCTTCCCGTGTCACAAAAGCGTAGTGCATGCGCAGCGGGGCGGTCCAGCCCGCGCCTCGCCATTCGGTCACGATCGTCGAGCGCCCAGTTGTTCCAATCGCCAGGCGAGCACGTTCAACCGGTCTTGGCCGAAAAAGGGCTCGCCCTCTACTGCAAACGTCGGCACGCCCCAATGGCCGACATCGGCGAGGCGACGTTCGTTGGCGGCGATGATGTCGTCGTATTTCTCGGGCCGGGCCGAGATTTCCGCGTCCATCTCGGCAAGATCCAGGCCGGCGGCGGCGATGGCATCGGCAAGATGGGCGCCCTGGTCCCAACCGACAACGCTGCCGCCCCACATCATCGGCGCGACCGACCCGATGAACGCCATTCCTTTCCCTTCGTCGCAGGCTAGGGCGCCGAGGCGCGAGAGGCGGTGAATATAGGGCTGGTCTTGCGCGGGCCGTGGACGATCGGTTTCGAACACGACGGGATCTGGCTGCGGCCGCGCGAAGGGGATACCCAGAAAGTCTGCCGTCCGTTTCGCATCCATCGCGTTGTAGACCCCGCGCGCCTTGGGCAGCGATTCGAAATAGTCGGGGTCGCGAACTGCCAGCGGCATGATTACCCGCACATGCAAGTCGATCTCAAATTGTTCCTGCATCGCCTGAACGCGCGGCAACGCCAAATAGCAGTACGGGCTCCGGAACGACCAGGACAGATCAACAGGGATCATCACGACGTCTCGCTGAAAACATGGGCCATGTTATGAGTGTCTGCTATGCCCTAACCAGCGTCCACCAAACACCGAGCGAGTTTCCATGCTGAACAACCTCCTTGTCGCCCAAGCCGCAATCGCAGGCGCCCTCCTGCCCATCCAAGCCGTGCTGAACGCAGCTGTGGGGCGAAGCCTCGGCCACCCGCTGAGTGCCGCTGTGGTCAACTTCATTGTCGGCCTGATCGGCTTGGCGGCGCTGGCCACGGTCTTACGGGTGCCGCTCCCCCAGTTTGGCAACCTCGGACCGTTGCCCTGGTACTACGGGGTTGGCGGGGGGTCTGGTCGGTGCGTTCTTTGTCTTCACCTCATTGTTTGTCGCACCAAGGATCGGTGTGACGGCACCCCTTGCCGGGGTGCTGGCCGGTCAGTTGGTGGCGTCCGTGACCATGGATCACTTCGGGCTCTTGGGACTGAAGAGCCAGCCGGTATCGCTTGGCCGTGCCGCCGAAATCGTCTTGCTGATCGCAGGCGTCATCATGGTGCGCCGCTTTTAGGGAACGCGGGTCGACAAAAAACAAGGGCGGCCCGAAGGACCGCCCTTTGCCGCAGCCGAGCTGCGATGTACTAGTCGCCGCCGCGCCGCCGCCCGAACCTGTCGTAAACGACAATATCGGAGGGCGCCGCGCGCAGCGTGATAGACTTAGCTACCCTTTTTTTTTGCCTTCCGGCGCGCTTTACGTTTTGGCGCCGACTTGGCGGCTTTTCTCTTAGGAGCCTTCCGCTTAGCGGCCTTCTTCTTGGCTGCCTTGCGCTTCGGGGCTTTCCGCTTAGCGGCCTTTTCCTTGGCTGCCTTGCGCTTTGGCGCCTTCCGCTTAGCAGCCTTCTTGGCCGCCTTCCGCTTCGGGGCTTTCCGTTTGGCCGCTTTGCGCTTTGCTGCCTTACGCTTCGGCGCCTTACGCTTCGCGGTCTTCCTCTTGGCTACTTTCTTCTTAGCGGCTTTTTTCTTTGCGGCCTTTTTCTTTGGGGCCTTCCGCTTTGCTGTCTTTTTGGCTGCCGCTTTCCGAGTCTTCCTCCGTGCCGCTGGCTTTTTAGCCGCCGGTTTTTTCCGGGCTGCGGTCTTCTTCTTGGCAGCGGGTTTCCGCTTAGCGGATTTCCGTTTAGCTGCTAGGGCTGCGACTTTCGCCATTAGAACCCTCCAATATGGTTCTTAAATAAAGACAAGTTTCTTCACACGAGACTGACAAAATTACGTGCAAGTCCTCGGGATCGTACAAAACTTTGGTTCAATAGTCACTGCAAAAAAACAAGCGTGTTAAGGACTCGTCAAGAAGCGGTGCGACGCGAGTCCTTGGATCACTAGTCGAGTCATCCGCATGCAAGAAATTCATGACTTAGAGTCGGGGCATCATTGCTCATGCAAAGCGGATTCGACTGCCGAGAAACGAGTCCGAAAGTCACGGTGACTTACAAACACAAACCGTACAAAGAGTTTGGCGACGATCCGATAATCACGGGAACCGCTTTGGTCGGTTTGTCTTTCGCTTGACAACCGCACCACTCTGAACACTTCTTGCGCCCGAAAACGACCTTAAAAACAGGGACTTACCGACCGGACTAGGGGGTAAGGCCCCCACCATTCACATATAGAACCTGGCCGGTCATGAAGCACGACGCCGGACCTGCCAGGAATAGAATTGGGCCAACGATGTCCTCGGCCACGGCCAATCGACCCAAGGGCGTGGCGTTGATATAGCCGTTGAATTGCGCATCCCAATCACCGTCTTCGGTCTCGACCCGCCCCGTACCGCCCGCCAAGAACGCCGTTTTGACCGCGCCAGGTGCGACGGCATTGGCGCGAACGCGCGGTGCGTTTTCGATCGCAATTCCCTTTGTGAGCGCAATAACACCTGCTTTCGCTGCCGAATAAGGTGCGTAGCCGGGCAAAACGCGCACCGCGAGCCCGGACGAGACGTTCACCATGGCGCTTCCTTCTGCCATGTGCGGTAGCGCGTAGCGACAGATCAAAAACGCCGAGCGTAGGTTGCCGGAGATGATGTCGTCCCAAGAGGCAGCGTCGCGGTCGGCCACGGTTGTGAGGTCGTCGCGATAGCCAACGAGGTTGATCAACGCGTCGATCTCGCCGACTTCTCGCACCTGC
>CALJDF010000013.1 GCA_938023835.1 uncultured Alphaproteobacteria bacterium | reverse complement strand
GCCGCCGGTCGCGCCGGTAACCAGCGCGACCTTTCCTTCTCCGTCGTACCAGAGCAACGTTATTCTGCGGCTTGCTGGCGGCTGCCAACGGTGGCGTCATAGATTGACGTCAGCATCTGGTAGCGCATCCGGGCTGCGTTGGAGACCGTCGCGATCGCGCGGTCCTGCAATTCGCGTGTGTAGGCGTAGTTTGCGCAAATTTCCAAGCCACCCTCTTCGTGGCCTTCGTCGGCCTCGACATGAACGTGGAAGAACTTCAGCTGTTCGTCGGTAAAGCCCATCTTGAGGCCGGCTTCGATGTAAAGCGGATAAACGGTCGGGGTCTGTCCTTCCAGCGCGATCATGATCCCGGCTGCGGCGTCGGAAAGTTCGCGCACCGTTGCCAGCTCAAAAATCCAGGACCGCATCGCCATTGATGACGGCAGGATCTCGCCGTTGAGGTAACCCGCTTTGACGCGCTCGCGGGTGTAGCCGCAGGCCTCGGCAAAATCGAGCAGAAGGTCCGGGTGCCGATCTGGGAACTCTTCACCGTTGAGGTTCTCCAGCATCAGGAGACGTGCGGGAAGGTCGGGGAGGCGCGTGAATAGCGCGGAGAACATGCGGGTGACGTCCTCAATGTAGTAATACATTTGCATCGCCCAGAACCCGAGGTCGTCCTTGGTGAGCTCGCCGGCTTTCCAGGCGTTGCTGAAGGGATGGCCGCTGGAATGGGCCGGCGTGCGCGCGGCTTGCAACGCTTTGAAGAACTCTTCCTTGGGCATCAATTGGTCGGTCATGCTTTTCCTCCGCTGGGGCGCGGCGGCGCGCCCGGCTGTTGTGATGGCCCGAAATTGACAGGTTTAAGCCTTTCCTTCCATTATCTATTCTTTAATAGTTATTAACTCATAGGAAAGCTTTGGAGCTACGGCAATTGAGGCAGTTCTTGGCCGTGGTTGAGTTCGGCAACCTCGGGAGGGCCGCGGAATCGCTGCGGATCACGACACCGGCAATCTCGAAAAGCCTCGCCAATTTGGAAACGGAGCTAGGGGTTCGGCTTGCTGATCGTGGTCCACGGGGGGTGACGCCAACGGTTTTCGGAGACTCCCTCGCGCGTCATGCGCGCGCCATGATTGCTGAGGTTCAGCACGCCACTGACGACATCGCGTTGCTCCAAGGTGCTGGTCAGGGCCGCATTGCCGTGGGCGGCACCGCGAGCGCGGGGAGTACTTTGTTGGTGCGCGCGATTGCGGCTCTGGCGAAAGAGCGGCCGGGGGTCCGTATTGAAGTCACGGGCGGGCGCCACGAAACGCTTGTCGATGCCCTGCGCAACGGGGTCCTCGATGTTGTGGTCACCGGCTTCGGTGCGGGATCACCCGATCCTGATCTAGACGAACGCGTTTTGACTGAAGATGCCTATGCGGTTGTGGTGCGCGGCGATCATACCTTGGCGCGACGGCGCAAAATCCACCTCGGTGATCTCATGGACTATCCCTGGGTCGTGGCATCCAACATCGCCGAGGTGGTACCGGGATGGGCGCGCACGTTTACCGACCAAGGACTCACGCAGCCGCAGCCGACCATCGCATCGGATTCGTATCTCTTCATCAAGTCGATTCTGGATGAGGGCGATTTTCTCGCGGTGCTGCCGCGTGACGTGATCAGTACGGAGGATGCCGCTAACGCATTCTCAATCCTCAAGATCGATGGCGTTTCCTGGGCGCGCCGTGTTCGTGTCGTAACGCGAGCCCGCGGCACCCGACCGCCAGCCGTAGGGTTACTACTGGAGGCCCTGACGACCCTCGCGGCCTAAAGGCCGACGATTTGGTCCAGGAATAGGGTGCGGAAAACGAACCCCGTAATGAGCGCAGGCGCCGCGGCCCCACCCAACACCATGAGCGCACCGATCAATTCGTGGGTTGCCCGACGCGTCGCAACAATGCGTGCTGCGGCTAGGCGCCTCCAACCCGTGACCAGCAGCACGCCGCCGGCCAGGGGCACGATCAGCCAAAGAACTTCCGCCGTTACCTCGTCGGCGAGAAAGGCGAGGGCGACGCTGTTGATCAATAGGAACGCGCTGGCAAGAAAGGCCGCGCCCGGAATCCACAACCAAAAAAGATGCCACGCCGCGGGGTGCGCGATCAGTCGGGATTGCGCGACGCGATCGAGCGCAAGACCAATGCCGACCCCCGCGATAATGCCGATCACGTCGAGCCAGGCGCGGGCGGCATCTTCCAGGCCCAAGAAGATCAACCCGGCGAGGCTGAGAAGGCCAGCGCCAATGCCAGCGGCCAATGCTCGGTGGCGGGCGACCGGGAGAGATAGCGCGGCAAGGCACACCCACGATGTGAGAAGGATCTGGCCGATCGTCCAATAGGGAAAGAGTTGGGCCCAAATGCCGTCGGCAAATGCCTCGGCGCCCAGGTTTTTTGAGTAAGGCGCGGCGGCGAGCCAGAAGGCGAGGAACCCTGCTGTGTAATAGACAATGCCGACCAACCCGGCCCGGAGATAGATCGTCACGGCGCGCGGCTATTTATTTTCGACCTCGGCAGCCGCTTTCAGCATGGCGTGCACCATTTCTGGTTTCGGCGTCAGCGGCGTCGGGAAAGCCGCTCGACTATGTGTGAGATCGAGACCGAGCATGGTCTCCACCAACTTGTACGTCAGGGGACCAGGGTTGATGACCGGAATGGGCAGTTCCTTCGCAAGGTAGGCCGCCGCTTGGTGCATCGTGGTGGAGCCAAGGCAAATCACTTCGGCGCCCTTGTCCATCATTCGTTCGCAAGCCGCTTTCATCTTGGGGAACACTTTGTCTTCTTTGCCGTCGAGCAGATTGGCGAAGTCAGGCGGTTCGTCGAAATGGTCGACCGCTGCGCACTGCGCCGCGAGGCCGTATTCCGCGGTCGCTTTGCGGTAACGGGTCAACGCCTTGTTCCATTGCGCGAGAATGCCGAAGCGATTGCCCAGCATCAGAGCGAAGAGCATTGAGGTCCGGCCCGGCGAAACCACCGGGATATCGAGCATAGAGCGCAACGGCGCCATGCCGGAATCGCTCATCGTGTCGACGACGACGGCGTCGTAGCCGTCGTCTTGCGCGGTCATGCCGGCTTCCCAAATGGCCATCTCCATCAGGGCCCAGTCGTGCGCGCTCATGAAACTGGTCGGCCCCGCGGTCACGGGCTTGAAGTCGAACTCGATATCAGGGCCGAGCTTGACGGCTTTGGTTTGCGATTTGCGGTTGGCCACACCCTCGGCGTCGAGGGCAAACGGTACGATGACGAGTGCTTTGTGCATCTGTGACTCCCTAATCCAGTTTCTCGACGGGTTTACCCGCTTGTTCGGTTGCGGCGGCATCCAGCATCGCGTGGATCATGCTGCGCTTGTCGACCTTGGGCGCAGGATAGGTCTTTCGGCTTTGGGCGAGGTCGAGCGACATCATTGCCTCGGCGGTCTTGTATGAAAGCGGCCCCGGGTTGATGACGGGCACCGGGAGGTTTTCAGCAAGATAGGCGGCGGACTGATGCATCGTTGTCGAGCCTAGGCAAATCACGTCGGCCCCGTCTTCTTCAATGCACTTCATCGCAGCGTCTCGCAGTAAGGGAAAGATCTTCTCTTCCTTGCCGCCGAGGAGATTACGATTGTCGGGAGTTACATCGATGGCCCGCATCGAGGCGACTTTGTGCATCAGGTTCATTTCGGTCAGGACTTTTTTGTAAAGACCGAACCAGTCCTGCCACATCGAGAGCATCGAGAAACGGTCGCCCAGCATCAGCGCGGTCGTGTACATGGTGCGGCCCGGGCCAATGACCGGAATGTCGAGGACCGACCGCAGCGCTGACACGCCGGAGTCGCTCACCGTGTCGATGCATACCGCGCCATAGCCGTCTTCCTGGGCTGAGCGGCCCGCCTCGAGTAAAGACATATCGGCCAGCACGTAATCTTGCTGGCTCGTGTAGGTGCGCGGCGCGGCGCGAACTGGGCGGTAGTCGATTTCGATATCGGGCGAGAGTTTGACGGCTTTGGACTGGGCCTGACGATTGGCCAGTTCCTCGGGCGTCATCGGAAAGGGGACGAGGACAAGGATTTTTCTCATGCGTCTGATCTCCTAGTCGGTCGGCGCAAAAGAGGGACGCTT
>CALJDF010000012.1 GCA_938023835.1 uncultured Alphaproteobacteria bacterium | reverse complement strand
CTCGCGCACCACTGACGGCATCACCGTCGAGACAATGAACGCGTCCATGGCATGGAGGGAGACTGCGAGCGTCAACGAAACGGTGTAGACGGCGCGGCCCTCGCGGAACAGGTCGGCCCAGGTGTATTTCTCGGTGTCCATAATGCTGTGGCGACGCGACGGCTGCGCTCTCGCGGGCCTAATTGTCGGCGCTCTTGAACGGCGAATAGCTGTCCAAGGCGGCGATTTCTTGGTCCACGGCAGCGCGCTCTTGTTCCAAGTAGTGATCGACCGCGCGCCGGAATCCTGGATCCGCGATCCAATGGGCGCTGTAGGTGTGGATCGGCAGATAGCCGCGGCTCAACTTGTGTTGTCCCTGTGCGCCGGCCTCGACCCGCGCCAAGCCGTGTTCGATGGCGTAGTCGATCGCTTGGTAGTAGCAAAGCTCGAAGTGGAGGTAGGCATGATCCTCCATGCACCCCCAATATCGCCCAAACAACGTATCGCCGCCGATCAAATTGAGGGCGCCGGCGACGTATTGGCCGTCGCGCTTGGCGAGGATTAGCAATGTCTGATTGCCCATTGCCTCGCCGATCAAGCTAAAGAAGGGTCGGGTCAGGTAGGGGCGGCCCCACTTGCGCGCGCCGGTATCCATGTAGAACTCGAAAAACGCATCCCAGTGTTCCTCGCGCGAGTCGGTACCGGTCAGGCACTCGATCTCTATGTCGTTCTCGACCGCACCCCGCCGTTCTTTTTTGATGGCTTTGCGCTTGCGCGATGATAGCGCTGCAAGAAAGTCGTCGAACGATTCATAGTCATCATTATGCCAATGGAATTGTTCGCCGGTACGCTGAAGGAAACCGGCCTCGCCGAGCCGGTGCCACTCGTCCTTCGTCGGGAAGTTCACGTTGACGGAGGAGATATCGTGTTTGTGGGCGACTTCAATCGCACCGGCGATCAAGGCCTGTTCCATGTTGGCGCGGTTGGAATCGGCGCGCACCAAGAGGCGTGGGCCTGTGGCTGGCGTAAATGGCACGGCGATCAGAAGCTTGGGGTAATACCGTCCTCCGGCGCGCTCGAAGGCCTGGGCCCAGCCATGGTCGAACACATACTCGCCCTGGGAGTGACCTTTGACATACATCGGGGCGCAGGCGGTGATCATCCCGGTGTCGTCCTCGACCACGAGATGGTAGGGCGCCCAACCGGTTTCGCCGGTGGCGCTGCCGCTTTCCTCTAGCGCTGCAAGAAAGGCATGCTGGACAAAGGGGTTGTTGTCGCCCGCACAAGCGTTCCATTGATCGGCCGGTAGTCGACGTACGTCGCCGACGACCTTGATCGTCACTTCCTGTGGTTCGACGTCGCCCATGCAGCGGTTATCGGATCTCAAATACGGCGTCGACCTCGACCGAGGCGCCCAGCGGCAGCGACGGTGCCCCGACGGCAAAACGTGCGTGCGCCGCCCTGTCGCCAAATACGGCGGCCATAAGATCCGAGGCGCCATTGATCACCTTTGGATGATCCGTGAACGACGGATCGCAGGCGACGAAGCCGCCGAGCTTGACGCAGCGAACAACCCTTTCAAGGTCGCCATTGCAGGCGGCATTGAGTTGGGTGATCAGGTTGATGGCGCATAGTCGGGCACAGTCTTGCGCATCCTCCAGGGAGACGGTGTCGGGGACCCGCCCCGGGTACTGAAGGACACCGTCGACCAACGCGATTTGGCCAGCGAGAAAGACGAGGTTCCCCGTCACCACGTAGGCCACATAGTTGCCTTGTGCCGCGGGGGCTGGGGGCAAAACGATCCCCAGTTTTTCTAGTCGGTCGGAAATATTCTCGGTCATCCCGGCGGTGGCTCCCTAGTCACTGTGGCAACGATGATACATTCTCGCGTCGGGTCGGCAATTGCCGGGCACACTTATGGTGCCCGGCATCGCGCCTATATAGCACGATATGGAGGTCAGGTTTGTCAGAGCACGATACGGACGATATCTCGGATTGGATCATCGAGAGTGGCCTCAGGGGCCGCCCGGAAACCGACATCATTGATGGCGTTTGTCAGCGGTTGAATGATGCCGGAACCAAGGTGATGCGCGTCCAGGTCGGCCAACGTGTTCTCCATCCGGTCTATGCTGCGGTCGGCTTTCGCTGGGAGCGCGGCAAGGGCGCCGAGAAGAACGATTGGTCGCGCGAGGACGATACCGGTGGTGACGATAGTATTGCCAGTAGTCCCTTCGGCAAGTTGTTCGACGAGCAATTGGAAAACTGGCGCTTCAAGATCGAAGGCGCGAACGAGGAACTCCCGTACCCGATCCTTGAGGAGCTGCGCGAACAAAGCGCGACCGATTACTCGGTCTACGCGACGGGCTTCTCAACGGAGACCATCAGGGACGCTGCCATCTACAAACACTCGGAAGGCATGGTATCCTCCTGGAAGGTGGACCAACCCGGTGGCTACACCGACGATTAGCTCGAACAGCTCAAGCGGATAGTCCGGACCCTTGGTTTGGCCATCAAGAGTGAGCGCAACTACGGCATGGCGCGGACGCTCCTAGAAGTGTACCTCGGCAAGGATGCGGAGCGCCGCGTGCTCTCCGGCGACATCGAGCGCGGCATGGTGCGCTCGATCTCCGCCGTACTTTGGTATTGCGACCTCCAGGGGTTCACCAAGATTGCCGACACAACCCCGCCCGATGAACTCATCAAATTGCTGAACGACTACTTTGAGAACATGGTCGAGCCGATCCATGGGGCCGGCGGCCAAGTCTTGAAGTTCATGGGTGATGGGCTGATGGCAATCTTCGAGCTCAACAATTCCGACAATGCCGATGTTTGTCGTCTCGCGCTGGATACCGTGGAGGAAACCCGGCGCCGGATCGCCGTGGTCAACGATGAACGGCTGGCCGCGGGCCGACCGGTAACGGATTTCTATGTGGCGATGCACCTTGGCGACGTGCAGTACGGCAATATTGGGTACAAGGACCGCCTCGACTTCACCGTGATCGGCCCGGCGGTCAACGAAGTCAGCCGAATTGAAGCGATGTGCCGGCCCCTCGACCAAGAGGTGATCGTGTCCTCGGCGTTCTCCAAAACCGCCGAAAAATGTCAGGACCGCTTGGTCTCGTTGGGCCGCTACGCGCTGCGCGGGGTGCGACGTCCGGAAGAACTCTTCACCCTGATGTCGTCCGAAGAGCGGCCATAAAAAAACCCCCGGTTCGCACCGGGGGTTTGAGAGAGAGGTCGTACTTCTAGCTGGCAAGCGCCCCCCTGCCGTTTCGATGATCCCAGTCGGCGTGCAGTTTGCGGCGCCCTTTGTCGGTGTACATCGCAGCGTCGGCGCGGCGCATCACTGCGCGCGGATCCGTGCCCGAGGTAAAGGGTGCGACACCCATGCTGGCGTGGACCGAAATCAAATGCCCTTCGAAGGTGAGATGGGACGCGTTCATGAGCTGTTGCATGGTTCTTGCCCGGCGTTCGCCCTCTTCGGGCGTTGTTTGCACCATCAGAATGGCGAATTCGTCGCCGCCCAGTCGCGCCACCGTGTCGGTTTGTCGAATGCTGTTTCTCAAGAAGTCCGCCACATATATCAGCACCGCATCGCCGGCGTCGTGACCGAGCAGGTCGTTGATCGGTTTGAATCCGTCGAGGTCGATATAGGCCAACACACCGGTTTCGTCGAAGCGGTGGGCGCCGGCAATGGCGCGCCGAACATGCTCCTCAAAAGCGCGGCGATTTGCCAGTCCGGTCAGTGGGTCGGTCATTGCCTGAGACTTGAGAGATTCGATCACCGAGTCCTTTTGCGACAGCAATTGTTCGCTTTCCGCAATCCGGTGAAGTGCTTGAACCAAAAGGCGCATCAGGCGCGGCCGGTCGGCATGGACCTCTGTGCCCAACGCGGAGCCGACATCCACCATCACGGGTTCGAGACCCATTCTGTCCTGGTCCAGCGAGATTACCTGCGGAGGAGCCATAACGTTCATTCCCAGCACGAGTGCACAAAAGACCAAACTCTTGCCTTCTTCCTGGCAATGCCCGTGCCATTCCCGCGCTGGCGCAATGCCTGTTTACCCATGGTTAAGATTTGGCGGCGGGCAACATCATACCGGTTAGGCGGCAAGGGTTGCCGCGCTGTGTGCAGGTGTTGGCGAGTGACAAAAGTCCTCGCGTTCAATAACGTTTCGCGATGATCAGTTCACGGTGGGTACGGCCCATTCGCCTCCTAATGGCTTGTCTCGCGGCAATGTTGTGGCCGGGCTGGGCCTGCGCGGTGACGTTGCAATCCCACGTAGGGGTCTACGAACTCACCATGTCCAAGAACCGAAGCGACAGTGGCATCGCGGGCGTGAGCGGTCGTCTTGTGTTGCGTGTCACGGACTCATGCGACGGATTTGCGCAGTTTCAGCGTATGGTGCTCTTGACCAGCAGTGCGGACGGTGAGGAAATCGTGCGCGATTTCAATTTCGATTCTTGGGAGTCCGGCGACGGTACTGAGATTCGCTTTGACAGTCATGATACGGCGAACGGCAAAGTTCAGAGCCGTCATACTGGCCGTGCCGATTTGTCGGCTGTTGGGGGCGAAGGCAAGGTGGTCTTTTCAGAGCCTGAGCCTGGAGAGCTGCGCCTTGATGCGGGGACCGTTTTTCCAACCGAGCATTTCAAAATTCTGATCAACGCTGCGCGAGAGGGCCGACATAGCGTCGAACGGCGCGTCTATGACGGATCCGGACCGGACGGTGTTTATGACGCGGTGGCGTGGATTTCTAAACCGGATACCCCATCGCGCGATACCGCGGTATCGGAGCAGCTAGGCGACGGAAATGCGTGGAACGTTCAACTCGCCTATTTCAAGCCCGCCACTCATGATTTCCTGCCCGAATACGAGATCGCATTTCGCCTTCACGAAAATGGCGTCGCGAGCGATCTCGTGCTCGACTACGGGACATTTGCCCTCAACGCACGGCTAACCCGGTTGGACTACTTGCCGCCGGACTGCAGCGCTTCACGGCCATAGCCGCGCGGCGCCGCGGACGCCGCTCGAATCACCGTGTTGGGCCTGCAAGAGCAGCGTCGAAACCTCGTCAGAAAAAACATAGCGGCCCCAACATTGGGGGACTTGGTCATACAGGGCGGCGATGTTCGATAGGCCACCGCCCACCACAATAGCGTCGGGGTCCAGAATGTTGATGACATGGGCCAAGGCTCTGGCGAGCCTGTTGGTGTAACGACTCAGCGTTTCACAACAAACGGCATCGCCGCGATCCGCTTTATCGGTAATCGTCGCGGGGGCTAACGTCGCCCCAGTCGCCCGTTGATGATCCGCGGCAAGGCCGGGCCCGGACAAGAACGTTTCGATGCAGCCTTGTTTCCCGCAGTAACAAGTCGGCCCAGGCAGCTCGTCGGGGCTCGGCCAGGGCAGGGGATTGTGTCCCCACTCGCCGGCAATCGCATTGCGTCCCTCGATCGGGGTGTCGTTCAACACCAGTCCGGCGCCGACGCCGGTCCCAAGAATAATACCGAACACGCTGCGGTGGCCCGCGGCCGACCCGTCGGTCGCTTCCGACAGGGCAAAGCAGTTGGCGTCGTTGGCCAGACGAACCGGTCGGTCGAGTTTGGTTTCCAAATCTCGGTGAAGCGGCTGGCCAATGAGCCAGGTTGAATTGGCGTTCTTTACGAGGCCGGTCGCCCGAGATATCGCGCCGGGGATACCGATGCCGACGGGCACCGCACACGGCGCGGCGGCGGCGATGTCGTCGATCAACGCGGCAATCGCGGCCAAGGTCTTGTCATAGTCGTCGCGCGGAGCATCGATGCGAATGCGGGCCGCTTCATCGCCGTTCGCAGCGAGGGCAACGCCCTCGATCTTGGTGCCGCCTAAATCGATACCGATGCGGCACAAGCTGGTCTCAGTCATGGTGCCGAGGCGCCGAGGATGTCGCGAATAGTGCGCTCGGCCTCGGTCCACGTCTTGGTTCGGTGATGGCTGTGGCGGGCTGTGCCGACGAGTTCTTCCAGCCGCGGGTCTTCGATGAATTGAATACGGTGGACCTCAGGCGCATGCAATGCGACCGATTCGTGATGTTCGGGAAGGTCGTCGACGAAGATGGTCGCCCCGTCGATCTGGCGCGCCAAATCCCGTACGGCGTGGCCCTTACCCCCGACATTGGTGACGACAGGGTGATCGATGCCGAGGCGGCGAAGGCTTTCACGCCGGGCTTCGCGGGCCGAATGCGAAATATTGGTCAGCACCACGATCTGCGCATGGACCGCCAATCGCGCCAACGCATCGGCGGCGCCCGGTACCTCGGGCAAATCGTAGATGCACTCCGCGAGAAAGCGCTCGCGTACCTCGGCCACTTCATGATTGGGGATCGCTTGGTCGTCGCGGACCCGCCGGATCGTGCCTTCGAAGTGGAACGCGGTCCAATCGTAGTAGAGACCCTGCGCGTCGAGAAACGCCTCCATGCCGACCCCGAAGCGGACGAGGACTTCATCTGCGTCGGTCACGACCAGGGGGCGCGTCGGGTCCAACTCGATGACCTCTAGTTGGTCGGCAACTTCTTGGATCAGGCGATCAGGCATGGGCATTACGACGTTCATGGGAGCGGACTATACTTCGCCTATGACAGGGGAAACGATCATTGTTGTCGAGGATGATGCGCTGACCGCGGGGCTTGTGTCGGACATAGTTGAGACCATGGGCCACCGGGTTGAGATCGTTGCGTCCATTGAACCGGCCTTCCAATTGGCGCGGACCCATCAGCCGGTCGCCATGCTGGTCGACGTGAACCTGGGGGGCGAGTCCGGCTTGGATTTGATGGCGCGCCTGGCGGAGGATTCCCAAACGGCCGCAATTCCGGTCGTGGCGATGACGGCGTTGGACGGCAAAGACGACGGCGCCGTTCTGGAGCGCGCCGGCGCGGTGGCATTGCTGGAAAAGCCGTTCTCGGCGGCAGATGTCATCGCCCTGGTCTCGGGCATTATCGCTGCCGGTCCCAAATAGAAAGGCCGCCATGTGGCGGCCTTGGTCGTCGCGGTCGGAGAGCGCCGCTATTTTATGCGCGCTTCCTTGAATTCGACGTGCTTTCGCGCAACCGGATCGTACTTCTTGAGCACCATCTTTTCGGTGATATTGCGCGGGTTCTTCTTCGTCACGTAGTAGTAGCCCGTGCCAGCGGTACTCTCGAGCTTGATCTTGACGACGGCGGGTTTAGCCATTTCTTGTCTCCATGCTGCCCCCTGGGGGCGCGATTGGGGCCGGACGATAGCCCGTCCGTGGCCGGAGTCAAGCGGGCCGCGGGGCCACCGCAATCGCCCCCACCAGAGCCGCAGAAATCAACGCGATTGGGTCATGAGCGGCGTCGGTTGCGCCGCCTCTACCGCTGACTGGGGAGCGTCCCGTTTTGATTTTGGGCGGCGGCCGCGTCTTTGACCGCCGACTCGAATAGCCCGCGCACGATGCGGCCATCCGCCATTTCATAGCGAATAACGCGTTTTCCCATACGTCGGGTGATGAAGGGAATGCCCTGGCGTGCATCTTCCTCGGGTTGCAGCGATAGCGCCGTCTCCACCTCTTTCACGACCAATTCGGTCACGCTGGCGGTGGGTAGTCGGTCAATTTCGTTGATCGGAATCCAACTCAGGTCGAGAAGCTCGTCGTTCTCTTGCAGTGTGCCATGCAAGTGCCGCGCGTCGGCGACGAAAAATCGAGCATGGAACCGGCGGGGCGGTCCCTTTGGGGTAATTGCGCGCGCGACGAAACCAAGTGCGCCGAGCGCGGGTTTGATTTGGGCTTCGGCGAAGGCTTCCCATCCTGTCGGTGCTTTGCCGGAAAACGCTTGGTCCGTCACGCCAAAGAACAATCCGGTTTCCTCGTAGGTCTCACGGATCGCCGCGAGGCCGAGGGCGCGGGCGCGATGTGCCGTGCAGTGCCGTGTCAGGGCCTGGTGCACGGCGGGATGGTAGTCACTGACGGTTTCAGCATAGCCGTCGCGCTGATCGACAGCACCGCCGGGAAAGACATAGACGTCGGGCATGAAGGCTTGGCGTTGGGGACGGCGGCCCATCAGTATCTCGGCGCTGCCGTCGGTCTGGCGGACGAGGATGAGGCTTGCCGCATCTCGCGGATACCGCGCCTTGGGGTGCATATCGGTCATTACCGTGTTCTACCTGAGAAAGGCGTTAGGTAGAACACTATCCCTGCGGCCCTAGCGTCGCCTCTCGCTTCGTCGTTTGGCGGCAGGTTGTCGGCGATGCCCCCGCCGCTTGCCCGGCTGGCTACGGGTCGGCGCCTCGCTCACGATCTCAAGACGCAGCCGCCCGCCGACGGGGTCGGCGTCAAGCAGTTTTACCGACACAACATCGCCCAACCGCCAGGTCTCGCCGCTCCTCTCGCCGACTAAGGCGTGTTTTGCCTCGTCATGTTGGAAAAACTCATCACCCAGCGCGCGGATCGGGGCCAGGCCGTCGGCGCCGCTTTCGTCCAGTGTGACAAAAAGACCGAAACGCGAGACGCCGCTGATGCGACCGCTAAACCTGGCGCCGATCTGTTTGCTGAGATACAGCGCTGTAAAGCGATCCACCGCATCACGCTCGGCGACCATGGCGCGCCGCTCGGCAAGCGAGATCTTCTCGCCGACCTCGCGCCAGTCGGTGTCGTCGTTCTTGGCGAGACCGTCATTGCCGATGTTGCAGGCGGTAATCAATCCGCGATGAACCAATAAATCGGCATAGCGCCGAATGGGGGAGGTGAAGTGCGCATACCGCGCTAACGCGAGGCCAAAATGACCGAGGTTGTCGGGGCTGTACACGGCTTGCGCCTGGGCGCGGAGGACAACCTGATGGATCAGGTGTTCGGCGGGCGAACCGGCCGCCTTGGACAGGATTGCATTAAACGTCTTGGGCTTGAGGACCTGGCCGGGGGCGATCGTCAGATCCATGGTCTTCAGGAAGTCACGCAAGGCAGCGAGCTTTTCCCGATCCGGTTCATCGTGCACCCGGTACATGCAAGGCACCTTCTTTTCTTCCAACGTCTCGGCGGCGCAAACGTTGGCCAAGATCATGAAGTCCTCGACCAACTGATGGCTGCGCAACGCGATCCGCGGTTCCACCGAGACAATGTCGCCGCCCGGTGCGAGCCGAACAACGCGTTCGCGCAGGTTCAGCGCAAGCGGTTCCCGCGCATCACGCGCCCGCTTCAGCGCTTCGTGCGCCTTGTAGAGCGGCGCAATGAGGCGCTTGCGGGTTGGATCGTCGGTCTCGCCAGAGTCATATAGCTCTTGAGCCTCGGCATAGGTGAACCGACGCGCCGACCGCATGAGGCCACGGACAAACCGGTGGCGGCGTTTATTGCCGTCGCGATCGACCCAAACTTCGACGGCCATGCAGGCACGGACTTCATCGGGCCGGAGCGAACACACCCCGCTCGACAACGCATCGGGGAGCATCGGGACCACGCGATCAGGAAAGTATGCCGAATTGCCACGCTTCGCGGCATCCGCATCAATCGCGGTGCCGCTCCGTACATAGTGTGCGACGTCGGCGATCGCGATCAGCAAGTGCCAACCCCCGTTGTTTTCGGGATCCGGGTCGGGTTCGGCCCAAATCGCGTCGTCGAAGTCGCGTGCGTCCTCCGGGTCGATCGTGACCAGGGGGACATCCCGCAGGTCTGTTCGTTTGCCCAGACCCGGAACGGTCGCCCGTTCGGCGGATTCAATCGACTCAGAACGAAAACGCGTCGGCAGGTCGTGCATGTGGATCGAGATCAGACTTAGGGCACGTGCGTCGTTTTTACTGCCGATCCGCTCGATGACGCGACCTTGTTGCAACCCGAGACGGCGTGCCGGCAAGACCTCGGCGTGCACCAAGTCGCCTGGTTGGACGCCGCCGCTGTCCGGTCCTGCGACCCACAAATCGCGGCCCGCGCGGTCCGCCGGATGAATGCGACCCTGGCCGCCGACCAATTCGAACACGCCCACCATGCGATCGGCGCCGCGTCCAATGACCCGCATCACGCGGGCCTCGTACAGGTTGTCTTCTTTCTCCTGAACACGGGCTAGCACACGGTCGCCGACGCCCAGTGCGGGAACGCCCGCGCGTCGACGGTCCGGAATCAAAAGGATACGCGGCGTTTCTTTCTCTGGGTCCCACTGGATCGGTCGGCACCAGAGTTCGCCGTCGACGTCGATGTCGCTTACTTCGAGCGGCGTCACGTTGGGGAGTTTGTTGGGATCACCGATGCGGCGCCCGCGCCGGCGTTCAAGTGCGCCTTCGTCGAACAAGGAACGGAGGAGCGCCTTCAGCTCTTTGCGGGCGTCACCCTTGATGCCGAACGCGCGGGCGATTTCTCGCTTGCTGGCGCGGTCAGGATTGTCTTGGACGTAGCGGAGGATCTCGTCCCGGGTCGGGAAGGGTGCCTTGCGCCCGCTGCGGGCCATCACGGCTAGTTGTCGGCCGAGGGAGCGGGCTCGGTGCCTGCCGAGTCGCCACTTGCGGGCTTCGCGGCTTTGGCTTTTTTGGCGGCAGTTGCCTTGGTTTTCTTCGCCTTAGTCTTCGCCTTGGTTTTTTTGGCTTTCGACTTCTTCGCTTTAGCTTTCTTCGCCTTAGGCTTCGCCGCCGCCTTTTTCGTCTTCTTCGCGGTCCCCGCCTTCTTTTCACGCTCGGCAAGAAGTGCGAGAGCGACATGGAGGGTGACTTCCTCGGGCTCGGTCCCACCGGGCAAGGTCGCGTTGATCTTCCCGTGACTCACATAAGGGCCGTAGCGGCCGTCAAGAACCGCAACTGCCTTTTTGTCTTGGGGATGTTCGCCAAGGGCTTTCAGCACCTTCGGTCCACGGCGGCGCTTTGGTTCCGCCAACAACGCCACGGCGCGGTTGAGACCGACCGTAAGAACGTCTTCATCGTCGCCAAGCGAGCGGTATTCGCCGTCATGTCGGATGAAAGGTCCGAAGCGACCGATTCCGGCGGTGATCTTTTTGCCCGATTCGGGGTGTTTGCCCACCTCACGCGGCAGCGACAAATATCGCGCGGCCTCTTCCAGTTCGATCTCGTGGGGATCAGAGCCTTTCGGGATCGCCACACGCTTCGGCTTCTTGTCGTCCACAGCTTCGCCGCGCTGGATATAAAAGCCGTACGGGCCCTTGCGGACGGTGACTTGCTCTTGGGTGGTTGGTTCGAGGCCGAGTTCGCGCGGCCCTGCCGAGCCGTTGTTCGCGTCGCCGGAGTCGCCCAGGGCACGCGTGAATTTGCACTCGGGATAGTTGGAGCAGCCGACAAAGGCGCCGAACTTCCCTACCTTGATGCTCAAGGTGCCGTCGTCGCATGACGGGCATCTGCGCGGATCCCCGCCATCCTCGGGCGGATGGAAAACATGATCGGCTAGGATCTCGTTAAGCGAGTCGAGAACCTCGCGCACGCGGAGCTCTTTGGTCCCATCGACGGCGATGGCGAAGTCGTTCCAGAAAGCTTTAAGGACCTTCTTCCAATTGACGTGGCCTGCCGAGATTTCATCAAGTTGGTTTTCAAGGTCGGCGGTAAAGTCATACTCGACATAACGTTCGAAAAAGCTGACGAGGAACGCCGTTACGAGCTGCCCACGGTCATCGGCAAAAAAGCGGGACTTCTCCAACCGCACGTAGTTGCGATCTTGGAGAACCGAGAGGATCGAGGCGTAGGTTGAGGGCCGGCCGATGCCGAGTTCCTCAAGCCGTTTGACCAGCGTTGCCTCGGTGTAACGCGGCGGCGGGTCGGTGAAGTGCTGTGAGGGCTTGACCGCGCCGTGTTCCAAGGGGTCTTTCACGTTCACTTTTGGCAGTGCGCGGTTGTCGTCGGTGGCGTCGTCCCTGGAAACGTCGTCGCGGCCTTCTTGATAGAGCTTGAGAAACCCGTCGAACAGGATGATCTGACCGGTGGCGCGAAAACGGCTGTTGTTGTCGCTGGCGGCGATATCGATGCTGGCGTTTTCCAGCCGCGCGCTCGCCATTTGGCTGGCAATAGTGCGTTTCCAGACCAGTTCGTAAAGTTGCGCCTGCTCGGGTGACAGATGTTGCGCCATGTCTTTGGGCAGTCGGCTCAAATCGGTGGGCCGAATCGCTTCATGCGCTTCTTGGGCGTTCTTGGCTTTGCTCTTATAGGCCCGCGGGCTCTCGGGCACATATTGCGGTCCGTACTCGTTGGCGATGACCTGACGACACCCAGCGACCGCTTCGTTGGCGATCTGAACGCCGTCGGTCCGCATATAGGTGATCAGACCGGTCACTTCGCCGCCTAGATTGATCCCTTCATAAAGGCGCTGGGCGACCTGCATGGTCCGCCGTGCAGCAAACCGGAGCTTGCGCGAGGCTTCTTGCTGCAAGGTTGAGGTTGTGAAGGGTGCTGGCGGATGGCGCGACGTTTCCTTGGCGGCCACGTCGGCGACGGTAAATCCGGGGGCAGCCTGAATGAGGGCGAGCGCCGCTTGCGCGTCCGCCTCGTTCTTCAGCGAGAATTTTTCAAGCTTTTCGCCGCTTAGCTGGACCAGGCGGGCTGGCAGGGTGGCGCCGTCGACAGTTTGGAAATCCGCGGCGATAGACCAGTATTCCTGCGGAACGAACTTATCGATCTCAAGCTCGCGCTCGCAGATCAGCCGCAACGCCACCGATTGCACGCGACCGGCCGACCGGGCGCCCGGCAACTTGCGCCACAGCACCGGCGACAACGTGAAGCCAACGAGATAGTCCAGCGCGCGGCGCGCTTGTTGCGCGTTGACGAGGTCCATGTCGATCTCACGCGGGTGTTGCATCGCCTCTTGCACCGCGCTCTTAGTGATCTCGTTGAACACCACGCGTTTGACGTCCACACCGTTGCAGGCCTTCATTTCCGACAACGCGCCAAGGACATGCCATGCGATCGCCTCACCTTCGCGGTCCGGATCGGTTGCGAGGTAAAGGCGGTCAGAGCCCTTGAGTGCTTTTGCAATATCTTTGAGGTGACCGTCCGAACGCGGGTCGGTCACGTAGGTCATCTCGAAATCATTTTCCGGGTCGACCGAGCCGTTCTTCGACGGCAAATCGCGCACATGGCCATAACTGGCTAATACAACGTAGTCCTCACCGAGGTACTTGTTGATCGTCTTTGCCTTGGCAGGTGATTCGACGACGACGACGTTCATAGGGTGCGCTGCGTAGCTTTCGGTTGTCGTTGGTACCCGACGGTGCCTTGACCGTATATCGAGCGGCCAGCACTTAGTCCGAAAGCGCGAGTCGTGTCAAATGCCGGGCACCAGTATGTGAAGCGACGCTAACCCACGAAAATGAAGCAATCGTTAGCGTTGGCGCGGGCTATTGGCTGCGCAGGAGGTAAAGATCGCCCTCCAGTGGCAGACCGCGATCCAAGCGAAGTACGATATTGTGCTGCTTGATGCCGGTGCCGCGCCGACGTGGTTCTCCGGTCTTGACGGTCGCGTCATGGTCCCTAGGCCGCCAACTGTACGCGGTGGCCAGGCAGCCGGCAGATACGCCCGGCAAGCTCCAGTTCGAGGAAGGTCGTATTGACGACGGTCGCTGGCAACGCGCAACTCCGCGCCAATTCGTCAATGTCGATTGGCGCAACGCTCATTCGGTCGAGCATCGTGCGACGGGCCTCATCGGTCGGTGTATCGGGTGTTTCGCTCAACTCAGGGGATTCCGTAGCGGCCGATGCTGCATATCGCCGCGGTAGGCTTAGCGCAGCCAAGACATCGTCAACGCCTTCACAAACGGCGGCACCTTGCCGCAGCAGCGCATTTGGTCCGCGCGCCCGTGGATCGCGTGGCGAACCCGGGACGGCCAAGACATCGCGCCCCTGCTCGCCGGCAAGCCGCGCCGTGATCAGAGATCCCGAACGCGCGGCGCCCTCGACCACCACGACCGCCCGCGACAACCCTGAGACGATCCGGTTGCGACGGGGAAAGTGGCGGGCTTGCGGAACGGTACCGGGCGGCATTTCCGATAGGGCGCAGCCGCTCGCACATATTTGCCGAAACAAGTCCTCGTTTTCGGGTGGGTAGACGTGATCCAACCCGCCGGCCACGACCGCTACGGTGCCCTGGTCAAGGGCACCGCGATGGGCCGCAGCGTCGATCCCGCGCGCGAGGCCCGAGGCAACGATGATCCCATGGCGTCCCAAATCGGTTGCGAGGTCTTGCGCAGATCGCAAGCCCAATGCGGACGCATTGCGCGCGCCCACGATGGCTACGGCGTCTTGCTGAAGGTATTCGATGTGCCCGATTGCATAGAGAAGGGGCGGGGCATCGGGAATCTCGGCGAGCGCTGCGGGATATCCGGGATAGCCGTGGCACACCGCGACGGCACCGAGCCGATCGGCTGCCGCCAGCTCATCCTCGGCCTTGCTTTGCCCACAAATCCGTAGCGGCTTCTTCTTGCCGCCGCGGCGCGCGAGGTCTTGCAAGGATCGCAGGGCCGTATCGGCGTCGCCAAAACGACGCATCAGGGCGTGGTAGGTCACCGGGCCCACCGATTCGCTTCGGATCAGGCGGAGCCGGTCAACAACCTCCTGCGATGTTGTCTCCAAGCGGTCATTTTCCGGCGCCGCTATTTGTCCCGTCTTGCCGGTTCCCGATTTTTGGTTCATGGCCGGTAAGGAGCCTCTGAATATTGCCGGCATGCCGGATCAACACGACGACGGCGACGAACACGGCGAACTCGACTCGCTGGGGGTCGGACCAAAAGTCGTTTCCAACGGGCGTGGCGGCAAGAACCGTGGCGAAAACTGGCGCGCCGACGAAGGCACCCACCGCCGCCAATGATGAATATCGAAAGACCAGGGCCAGAATCAGCCAGGTTGCGCAGGCGAACACGCCAACGGGGAAATTGATCGCCAGTAAAACCCCAAGCCCCGTTGCGACGCCCTTGCCACCCCACGCGAATACCGTGCTCGACATCAACAGGAGGGCACCAACGACGCTCACAAAGCTCTTGCCAAGGAGCATGATCCCAAGCCCAACCCCGAGAAGGACGGCCTCGCGCAAGGCAAACCGAATGCTGTGCTTGCTCCATGCGATCAGCCAGATTGGCAGCATGTGGCCAATCAAGGCGCCGGCTCCAGCAATTACCGCTTGATCGCGAAACAAGAAATACTCGGCCAACAGAACCGGGATCGCGCCCTTTGCGGCATCGAGAATCAAGGTCATCGCCGCGAGCGAGCGGCGACCGGTCCGCAACACATTGGTTGCACCGATATTACCGGACCCGATCTGCCGGATGTCGCCGGCTCCTGCGAAGCGAGTCACGATCAATCCGAATGGAATGGACCCGATCAGATAGGCGGCAAAGAAGACCGCAAAGAAGGGCCAGATGAAGCTTAGGTCGCCTAGCGGGTCAGGCATCGGCGCGCGCTAAGCCGCTTCGAAGACCGTCGCCCCGGCGACCACGGTCCGAAGAACTTGACCCTGGATGGGGCGTGCATCGAAGGGCGAGTTTTTGGATTTGCTCTGAAATCCTTCAGCATCGATCCGCGCCGGCGTGTCGGGATTGAAAACGACCAGATCGGCGGGCGCACCGCGCGCCAATCGGCCCTGCGGAAGAGAGAGAATGGCGGCGGGGCCGGCCGTGAGCCTCGCCAGCAAATCCAGAAGCGACAGTTGTCCCTTGTGGTAAAGCTCCAGGCCGATGAGGAATGCCGTTTCCAGGCCGACAGCGCCGTAGGCGGCTTGGGCAAACGGCAATCGCTTAGCCTCGGGGTCCTCGGGTCGATGGTGGCTGGCGATGATGTCGATGGTGCCGTCCGCGAGCCCGGCAACGATCGCCTCGCGATCGCTCTCGCTACGGAGCGGCGGGCTCACTTTGGTGAAGGTTCGGTAGTGCCCAACCTCGTTTTCGTTAAGCGCAAAATGATAGGGCGCCACACCGCAGGTCACCCGCAGTCCTTTATCTTTCGCCTGCCGCATCGCGTCGACCGAGTCGGCAGTCGATATAGATGCGGCGTGGTACCGGCCACCGGTCAATTCGGCAATGCGCAGGTCGCGTTCGAGCATGATGGTCTCCGCTGCCGCAGGGTTGCCGCCCAGACCCAAGCGGGTCGCCGTCTCGCTGTCATTCATGACGCCATCGCCGACCAGCTCAGGGACTTCTGTGTGATGGGCAATGAGCGCGCCGAAAGTTGAGGCATAGGACAGCGCGCGTCGCAGCACCTGCGTGTTCGTGATGCTCCGATAGCCGTCGGTAAACAACACCGCACCCGCCTCAGCGAGAAGCCCAATCTCGGTCATCTCTTGACCGGCCATGCCCTTCGTAATGGTCGCGGCAGGCAGGACCCGAACGACTCCCGAGGTTTGCGCCTGGCGATCGAGGAATTCGATGAGCGCGATTTCATCCATGATCGGGCGTGTATCGGGTGAGGCCACGACGGTTGTAATACCACCCGCTGCGGCGGCGCGTGTGCCCGTCGTGATGGTTTCCTTATGCTCGCGGCCGGGCTCGCCGAGCGCCGCCATCATGTCGATCAGTCCAGGTGCAAGGCAGTGCCCCGCGCAATCCACGACCGTGCAATCGTCCGGCACGCCGGCAGAGAACAACTCGCCGAAATCTGCAATCGTGTCGCCAACCGTCAAGAGATCGCCGCGCGAGTCCGTCCCGCTTGTGGGGTCGAGCAAGCGCGCGTTGGTGTAAGCAACTTTCCCGGTCATTGCGATGCTGCCTCGGCAGGTCTTTCGAGCGTTCGGTGAACCAACGCGTCTAGGCAGGCCATGCGAACGGCAACGCCCATTTCAACTTGCTCGCGGATGACGCTGCGATGGATGTCGTCGGCGACTTCCGTATCGATTTCGACGCCACGATTCATGGGCCCGGGGTGCATGATCAAGGCGTCGGGTTTGGCGTGCGCGAGTTTGTCGCGATCGAGGCCGTAGTAGCGATAATACTCCCGGATCGAGGGCACAAAGGCCCCCTTCATCCGCTCCAACTGCAGTCGCAACATCATCACGATGTCGACGTTCTTCAGCCCGGACACCATGTCGTGGTGCACTTCGACACCAAGCCGATCCACCGCAGCGGGCAGAAGCGTCGGTGGCGCCACGACGCGGACCAGCGCGCCCATCTTCCCCAACAGCTGAATGTTCGAGCGCGCCACGCGGCTGTGCAGGATATCGCCGCAAATCGCGACGGTCAGACCCTGCAGCTGACCCAACCGTCGCCGGATCGTCAGGGCGTCAAGCAGTGCTTGTGTTGGATGGGCGTGGCTCCCGTCTCCGGCATTGATTACAGAGCCATTGACCTTTTGCGAAAGCAGATCGGCGGCGCCGCTGTCCGAATGGCGAATGACCATCACGTCCGGCTGCATCGCATTCAGGGTCATCGCGGTATCGATTAGGGTCTCGCCCTTTTTGATCGCGGACCCCTCGACGGACATATTAATAACGTCGGCGCCTAGCCGCTTGCCGGCCAGTTCAAACGATGTCTTGGTGCGGGTGGAGGTTTCGAAGAACAGGTTGATCTGTGTCCGACCACGCAGTCGACCAAGCTTCTTCTCCGGCCGCCGGTTTAGGTCGACATAGGTGTCCGAGAGGTCGAGGAGGGCGGTGATCTCGTCCGCCGACAAGTCCTCAATGCCCAGCAAGTGGCGGTGAGGGAACGGCGTCGCGGCGAGAGATATCATCAAAGCTTCACTATAAGTTTCGCTCGCGTGGTCGACAACTAGGTCAACAGCCATAACGCCAATGGGATCGTCACGACGGATCCCAGGGTGGCGATTGTCGTGGTGCCAGGGAGGATACTCTGGGCGTCGTCCTCAAGGACACTAAAGCGGGGCGCCACGCTGGGAAGCGCCGCGATCAGTAGGACGGCGACCGCGGCAGCGCCTTCAAGACCCAGGACCCAAGCGATCAAACCGGCGAGGAGGGGGAGGGCGAGCAAGTTCAGGGCGAGGACCGCCGTCACCGCACCACGCGCGGCCTCAAGGGCGTTCTGGGCTGCGGCAATGTTGAGGGCGGCGCCGGCGCCGAGAAGGCCCACGGGGATCGCCGCGAAACCGAAGACCTGCAGCATGGCGGCCACGCCACTGACAAGTGGGATGCCCGCAATGTTCAGCGCGATGCCGGCGGCAGCGCCCCAGACAATGGGGTTTTGGGCGAGGAGGCGGAGAGCCGAAGCAAACGCGTATTCTTGTTCGGCGTCGGGATCGGGATCCTGGCGCCCGACAAAATGGCTGAAAACGCCGCCCGCCACGATGACGGTCGGCAAGTAGGTCGCTGCCGCGACAAGGAAGAGCGCCAATCCATCGGCGCCACCCAGCGCCAAGCTAATCCCCATCCCATAGGGCACATTGGCGCGGACCGAGGCTTCGAGGATTTGCGGACCCAGTTTGGCCGCTTGCGAAGACCCCGTGCGCCAAGTCCAGATCACAACGGTGGCGGCGCCGAGGGCGACGACGACCGCCACCACTATTCTCAAGAGCGGCGCGTCGGAGAGGTCGGCACCACTGAGGCCAGCGAGAAAAAGGGCAGGAATGAAAAGGTAGTAGTTCAGTCTTTGAAGCTGCGCCCACGTATCAACCGAAACATAGTGGCGATAGACCAAGCCACCGCCGAGCAAGATCACAAGAAAGACGGGCACCGAGGCGGAAAGAGCTTGCGCCATGCTTCAATCCTCCTTCGTGATGGCCTGAAGGCGGTCGAGGGCGCCTTGCAAAATGAACGCTGCCGCGTGGGCATCGATCACGGCATCACGGCGCTGTCGTGAGACGTCTTGGTCGATCAGCGTGCGTTCGACCGCAACCGTCGACAAGCGTTCGTCCCAAAATGCGCTGGGGAGATCGATAAATGGCGCGATGTTGGCAGCGAATTGCCGAACCGATTGGCACCGCGGCCCTTCGCCGCCGTCCATGTTCATCGGGAGCCCGACAATCAGGCCGCCGATATCGCGACCCGCAATGACTCGGTTCAACGCAGCGACATCGTCTTTGAGTTTTTTCCGAATGATGGTTTCAACCGGTGTGGCGAGGCCCAACCGACTGTCCGAAACCGCAATCCCGACGGTCTTTGCGCCAACGTCTAGGCCCAGCAGACGGGAGCCCGGCCTCATCTGCTGCCTGAGTTGTGCGAGGTCGCTGGTCTTGCCTGGACACATGACGAGTGCTAGGGTCCGCTCGATTTTGCCCGGAATTCTGCGCTTTTTCTCCCCGATTTGAGGGCCAAAGCGCGCTACCAGAACGTGCCATATGTCGCTTGATAAAGCCACCGTCGCCCGCATCGCGCGGCTTGCCCGGGTTTCCCTGCCCGAAAAAGACCTGGCGCCGTTGGCCGAGGAGCTTTCCGGAATTCTGACCTGGATTGAGCAGCTCGGCGAAGTGAACACTGACGGCGTGGCCCCAATGACCTCCGTGGTCGGGCACGCATTGCATCACCGCGAAGACCAGGTAACCGACGGCAATTGTCGTAACGATGTATTGGCGAATGCGCCCGAAAGTACCGATGGCTACTTCGTCGTCCCCAAGGTGGTCGAATGAGCGCGGCGTTGAACGACCTCTCACTTGCCGAGGCGCGCGATATGCTTGGCGCACGTGAGGTGTCCGCGCAGGAATTGACCGATGCCCACCTCGAGGCCATGCAGGGAGCAGGGGCACTCAACGCCTTTGTGGTCGAGACCGCCGACCGGGCGCATGCCGACGCGGTGCGGTCCGACGAACGCCTCGGCAAAGGTGAGGGCGGTATTCTTGAGGGCATTCCGGTCGCCATCAAGGATCTGTTTTGTACCCAAGGCATTTCGTCCACGGCCGGGTCTCATATCCTTGAGGGATTTCTCCCGCCCTACGAGTCCACCGTCACCGCCAATATGTGGCGCGAAGGCGCGGTCATGTTGGGCAAGACCAACATGGATGAATTCGCCATGGGGTCGTCCAACGAAACCAGCTTCTATGGCCCGGTGCGCAATCCCTGGCGCGCGAACGGCGACGATCGCGATCGGGTGCCGGGTGGCTCAAGTGGAGGTTCGGCGGCGGCGGTCGCGGCATCGCTCTGCCTTGGTGCGACCGGCACCGATACCGGTGGCTCGATCCGCCAACCGGCAGCCTTCACCGGCATTGTCGGGTTGAAACCGACCTATGGCCGGTGCTCGCGTTGGGGGATCGTCGCGTTCGCCTCAAGTCTCGACCAAGCAGGCCCGATGACGCGTACGGTTCGCGATGCCGCCATCATGTTGCGGGCCATGGCAGGGCACGATCCCAAGGATTCGACGGCCGTCGATGTTGCGATACCGGACTACGAGGCAGCTCTTGGGCGCAGCGTCAAAGGCCTCCGCATCGGCATTCCGGCGGAGTACCGAATCGACGGGACGCCCGGGGAAATCGTCGAACTTTGGGACGAAGGCATTGCCTGGCTCAAAGAGGCCGGGGCCGAGATCGTCGAGGTCAGCTTGCCGCACACGAAATACGCTCTACCGGCCTATTACATCGTCGCGCCTGCCGAAGCGTCCTCCAACCTCGCCCGCTACGATGGGGTTCGTTACGGCTTGCGTCACGATCGCGACGATCTGACAGACATGTACGAGGCGACCCGGGCCGCCGGGTTCGGCGCCGAAGTGAAACGTCGGATTCTCATCGGTACCTACGTGCTGTCAGCGGGCTACTACGACGCCTATTACCTTCAAGCGCAAAAGGTACGCACCTTGATTGCGGACGATTTCAGAAACGCCTGGAACAAGGTCGACGCGCTGCTCACCCCGACCACGCCGGAATCGGCGTTTGGCATCGGCGAAAAGAGCGATGATCCCGTCGCGATGTATCTCAACGACATTTTTACCGTGCCGGCCAACATGGCGGGGCTTCCGGCCATCTCGGTCCCCGCAGGCCTCTCCGCCCACGGCTTGCCCCTGGGGCTACAGGTCGTTGGGCGGGCGTTTGATGAGGAAACCGTCCTTCAAGTCGGCCACGTGCTGGAACGTGCGGCCGCATTCGATCATCGCCCGGCACCCTGGTGGCGGGACCAGTCATGAGCGGCGTCATTCAAGGGGCGACCGGCCCGTGGGAGATGGTCATCGGGCTTGAGGTCCATGCGCAGGTCACCTCTGCCTCGAAGCTCTTCTCAGGTGCTGCAACCTCGTTCGGTGCCGAACCGAACACCCAAGTCAGTCTCGTCGATGCGGCGATGCCCGGCATGTTGCCGGTCATCAACAAAGTCTGCGTCGAGCAGGC
>CALJDF010000011.1 GCA_938023835.1 uncultured Alphaproteobacteria bacterium | reverse complement strand
CATCTTCGATGGTGAGTTGCACCTCGTCACGCCCGCCCCAGGTATCGGCCCGCAAATGCCCGGCAACGGAATAGCGCTCGTCCCGCGCGCTCAAGAGCCCGAGCCCTAGGGGCTGATCGTGGCACCGAAACGCAATCGCTTTGACGCGCCCACCCGCCTCCCCGGCAAGAAAGCAGCGCACGTGCTTTTCGCCCACGAGCTGCGGCTTGATGATGCGCGCGCCCGTCAGCGCAAAACGCGGTTCTCGATTTCCGGCACCGTAGGGGCCCGCTTTTTCAAGCAAAGTCACCAAATCGGATGTTGCGCCCTCAACCGCGAGGGCGCCATCGATATTCATGACCGGTTGCTGGGCACGCGCCTCAACCGATGCCACCGCACGGGCACATAGGAAGTCGCGCAATGCGCCGATCCGGTCGACCTCCACGGTAAGCCCTGCCGCCATGGGATGGCCACCACCGTTGAGAAGCAACCCTTGTTGGCGGGCCGCGATCACCGCGGCACCGATATCGAACCCTGGCACCGACCGCCCCGACCCCTTGCCCTGGGTACCGTCCGAGCCAATAACCAGCGCCGGGCGGTCGAACCGGTCTTTCAGTCGGCTCGCAACGATGCCGATAACGCCGGGATGCCAGCCCGCCGAATCGACAATAATGATGGGATCAGCGGCGCGAAGGCTCTCTGCTTGTTCAAGCGCCTCATGCGTCAACGCTTCTTCAATCATGCGCCGTTCTTGGTTGTGTCGATCGAGTTGTTCAGCGATTTCCCGGGCCTCGATGGGATCGTTGGTGGCCAACAGACGCGCGCCGAGATCGGACGCTCCCACACGGCCACCCGCGTTGACCCGTGGCCCCAAAACGAACCCAAGATGGTAGGCATCGATCCGTTCACGCACCCCGGCGGCGGTTGCGAGGGCGGCAAATCCCGGATTGCGCAATTGCCGCGCAACCTTAAGGCCTTGCGCTACCAATGCGCGGTTGAATCCTCGGATGGGCACCACGTCGCACACGGTGCCCAAGGCCACGAGATCGAGCAATGAAAGCACTGACGGCTCTTCGCGGCCATCGGCAAACCCGCCCGCCGCGCGCAACGTCCGGTTCAGCGCAACGACGAGAAGGAACGCCACGCCGACGGCCGCGAGGTGGCCGAGCCCGGGATCTTGGTCCAAACGGTTGGGATTGACCACGGCAAGGGCGCGGGGCAACGCCGGTTCCGCGGCATGATGATCGACGACGATGATCTCCAACCCAGCCGCGGCACCCGCCGCGAGCGCATCGTGGGCCACGATGCCGCAATCGACGGTGACCACGATCTTCGCGCCATTCGCGGCGATTCGTTCGAGGGCCCCCGCATTGGGCCCATATCCCTCGCGCAACCGATCCGGCACGTAGACCTCTAACGTCCCGCCCACCATCTCGAAGTACCGTTTGAGGATCGCGGCCGAGGTCGCGCCATCCACATCGTAGTCACCGAATACCGTGACGCGCTCTTGGGCGGTAATGGCGGCGGCAAGCCGTTGGGCCGCCACGTCCATGTCCTTCAAGCTCGACGGATCGGGCATGTCGTCGCGCATCGATGGTGCGAGATAGCGCTCACAGGTCTCGACCGTGACCCCGCGCGCCGCAAGGACGCGACCCAGAACCTCGGGGACACCAAGTGTTTCCGAGATCGCCAAGGCCTGCCGTGGGTCGTGGGGGCGAGCGCGCCAGCGCCGACCGCTCAAGGACTGGCTAACGTTTAGGAAAGGGAGGTCGGTAGGCGTTTCTTCCACGCCGGTCAGTTTTGGATCGTGCCCTTGAGCGCGCGGTCGACATCATGTTTGGCACGAATCCAGCGTACCGTCCCGGTGCGCGCCCGCATCACAATTGTTTCGGTGGTCACGTGCGTTGCATGGCGCTTAACGCCTTGCAACATGGAGCCATCGGTGACCCCGGTCGCCGCAAAAAGAACATCGCCGTGCGCCAAATCGGCCAGCGAATACTTGCGCTGCAGATCGTCAATGCCGGCCTTGTGTGCCCGACCGCGTTCGTCGTCGTTACGAAACACCAGTCGGCCCTGCATTTGTCCACCGATGCAGGTGAGGGCTGCGGCGGCAAGAACGCCCTCGGGCGCGCCACCGGTTCCTATGTAGATGTCAATCCCGGTGCCTCGCTCCGCTGTGGCGATCACCCCTGCCACATCGCCGTCCGGGATCAGCTGAATGCGCGCGCCGGTGCTGCGGATGTCTTCGATGATTTTCGCATGTCGAGGGCGGTCCAGGACGCAGGCCATCAGATCGGACGGTGCGACCCCTTTGGCATCCGCCAGGGCCCCCATGTTTTCCGCCGTGCTGCGATCCAGATCGATCACATCAGCCGGCAGCCCTCCGCCGACAGCGATCTTCTCCATGTAAACATCAGGTGCATGGAGGAAACCGCCTTCTTCGGCCATCGCGATCACGGCCAGCGAATTGGGGCCGCCATTCGCGGTGATGGTGGTGCCCTCTAACGGGTCGAGCGCGATATCGATCTTGGCGCCGTTGCCCGAGCCGACTTTTTCGCCGATGTAGAGCATCGGGGCTTCGTCGCGCTCACCCTCGCCAATGACGACTTTGCCGTCGAAATCGAGATCGTTGAGCATGGTCCGCATCGCGTCGACCGCGGCTTGATCGGCCGCCTTTTCGTCACCCAAGCCGATAAGGCGTGAGGCTGCGATGGCCGCCGCTTCTGCCGTCCGAACCGCGCCCAAAACCAAGCTGCGATCTAAGCTCGCGCGATCTCCCATGCAGTACTCCTTTTAGAGATTTTCTATTCTGATCATACACGGCGGATCGACCACCGCGTCAAAGGCAGAGATGCTTTTCAATGCCGCCGTCAGGCCGGCTTCGAAGGTCTCGTGGGTCGTCATGATCACCGAGACAGGTTCGCCCGGATCGCGGCCACGCTGCAACACCGATTCGATGGACACATCGTGGTCGCGCAAATGCGCGGCGACGTCTGCCAAGACACCGGATTGGTCGAGAACTTCGAGCCGCAGGTAATAGGCGCCGTAACGATTCTCGATCGATACCGCCTGGCGCGACACGAGGTCCGACGAGCGAACGCCGAAAGGCGGAATCTTCAGTCCCCGCGCAATGTCGACCAAGTCGCCAACCACCGCGGATGCCGTCGGCCCTGCGCCGGCGCCAGGTCCCTCGAACACGGTGCGTCCAACGAAGTCTCCGTCGGCCAACACGGCGTTAAATGCGCCATCGACATGGGCCATGGGTGAGGACTCGGGCACCATGCAGGGGTGCACCCGCTGGCCGATGCCATCGCCACTAATGGTCGCAATACCCAACAGCTTGATGCGGAAGCCCAGTTCGCTGGCGTGGCGGATATCGGTTGCCGTTACACCGCGAATGCCGGCTGTATAGACGGACGAGAAATCGACCGGCGCGCCGAAGGCGACGCTAGACACGATCGCCAGCTTGTGTGCCGTGTCGATGCCATCGACATCGAACGTCGGGTCGGCTTCGGCGTAACCAAGCGATTGGGCTTCAGCGAGCACGTCGTCGAATTCCCGACCCGTCGACTCCATCGTGGTGAGGATATAGTTGCAGGTGCCGTTCAAGATGCCGTAGACGCGACTGATATGGTTCGCCGCCAAGCCTTCGCGGAGCGATTTGATAATCGGAATGCCACCGGCAACCGCGGCCTCGAATGCCAACGCAACATCGTTCTTCTCCGCCAGCCCAGCCAGCGTCGCGCCATGCATTGCGATCAGCGCCTTGTTGGCCGTCACAACCGGCTTTCCCGCCTCGAGGGCGCCAGAAACGAGATCGAGCGCCGGCCCTGAGTCACCGCCGATGAGTTCGAGAACGACGTCGACATCTTCGTCCGCAATCAAACCACGGGGGTCGTCATGCCACCGCAGTCCATCGAGTTCGACGCCACGATCCTTCGCACGATCCCGCGCCGATACCGCGACCACCGACACCGTTCGGCCGCACCGATCACGTAGCAATTGTTGGTTGTCGTGCAACAGGGCCAGCGTGCCGGCACCAACCGTGCCGAGCCCGGCCACGCCAATACGAACAACGTCACTCATGAGGCTAAGGCTTCCACCGACGCCGGGCCATTGACACCATGGGCGCGCATGAACCGCTTGATGTTGCGGGCGGCCTGACGAATGCGTTGCTCGTTCTCAACCAATGCGATCCGCACATAGCCTTCACCATACTCCCCGAATCCAACACCCGGTGAAACGGCGACATTGGCCTCGCGCAAAAGCAGCTTGGCGAATTCCAATGAGCCGGCCTCCTGGAAGGGTGCCGGCACCGGCGCCCAGGCAAACATCGTTGCCTCGGGGGGCGGTACGTCCCAACCGGTTTGATCAAAGGCGGAAACCAAGACATCACGCCGCCGCTGATACACCGCGCGCGCTTCATCGACGCAGTCTTGCGGGCCGTTCAGCGCGGCCGTCGCCGCCACCTGGATCGGCGTGAACGCACCATAGTCGAGATAGCTTTTCATGCGCGCAAGCGCCCCAATCAGTCGCTCGTTGCCGCAAGCAAAGCCAATCCGCCAACCCGGCATCGAATAGGTCTTGCTCATCGATGTGAACTCGACTGCGATATCGCGCGCGCCCTCGACCTCGAGGATCGACGGCGGCGGCTTATTGTCGAAATAGATCTCGGCATAGGCCAAGTCGGAGACCACGAAGATCTCGTGCTTTCGACAAAACGCCACAACTTCGCGGTAGAAGTCGAGGTCGACAACTTCGGCGGTCGGATTGGCCGGATAGCACAGGATCACAGCGACCGGCTTCGGAATGGAGTGGCGCACGGCGCGTTCAAGCGAGCGCATCAGGTCTGCCCCCGCGCCACCGGGCAGATGCCGCAGACTGGCGCCGGCGATGATGAAACCAAAGCTGTGAATGGGGTAACTGGGGTTGGGGCACAACACCACATCGCCCGGCGCGGTGATGGCCTGCGCAAGGTTCGCCAACCCCTCCTTCGAACCCAAGGTGACGATTGCTTCGCGGTTCGGATCGATCGGCACATTGAAGCGCCGGTCGTAATAGGCGGCAATCGCCCGGCGCAAACCGGGAATGCCGCGCGAGCTCGAATAGCGATGGGTGCGCGGGTCTTGCACCGCCTCGGTCAACTTGTTGACGATGTGCGGCGGCGTCGGCATATCGGGGTTGCCCATCCCGAGGTCGATGATGTCCTCGCCGGCCGCCCGCGCAGCCGCCTTCATCTCGTTCACCTCGGCGAACAGATAGGGCGGCAATCGACGGATTCGATGGAACTCGCCATCCATGGGAGGCACCTCAGACGGAAGCAATAGGCCCAGCGCCGGCCGCGCCGGCGGCGGGTCGACCAGTGGGCCGTTTCCTAGACCTAACTGGTGGAAAAATCGAGGAAGATTTCGACCCGGCGATTGCCGGCCTCCCCGGCGGGCATGGATTCGAAGAACGCCGGGTCCGCCGCACCGCGCGCCTCGACGAAAACCGCCTCTGGCGGCACCCCGAGGCGGATCAGTTCGTTCGCCACGGCCTGGGCCCGATCGAGCGATACCTTGAAATTGGCAAGATTATGCTCCGCGACCGGCATATTTCGCGTCTTGCTGGAGGCGTGGCCGACAACCCGGATCACACCGCCGCGGGCCTTGTACTGCTCAACAATACCGCGAACTTTGGTGCGACCTGCCCGGGGAATACGGGCCGAATCATGCCCGAATTGCACCGTGACGGCGGACGAATCGGTCACGGCCTTACCCTGGAACCCAACAGACTGAACGCCGCTGGTCTGGCCTATCGACCGCTCGGTCGCGGCCAAGGCCGCATTATAGGTGTCCCGCACGATCGGGGAGACCGGGCGTTCGCCGGCCTGGATCGGGGCGGCACTCGGCAAGTTAAAGGACGCATTGGCGGGCGCGGTAGACACCGTCGACGCTGAATCTTGTAGCATCCGTGCAAATGTCTGGCTCACCACGGTTTGCCCGGGCGCAATGGCGACCATGGGCTGCCTGGGGAGCGCGAGCTGGGGCGTTGGCGCTTGCGCAACAACCGGTGGCGGTGCCACCACTGGGGCGGGCGCAGGCGTGGGTGCCGTTGCCTGCCCAACCGTGACGGGGGCGCGCGGTACCGCGGGTGGGGCCGGCGCCGGCGCGCGGCGTTCGACAACCTGGGGCGCGACCCGGCGGGGCGCGACGGTGGTTGCGGGTGGGGTCGTGCGCCCGGAGGTGATGGTCCGGCGGGCGTCAAGCGAGTCTTCCGCGGCGGGGCGGTCGGCGCTGGCGCGCGGGGCAACTCGTCTGGATTCGAGAATACTGGGGCG
>CALJDF010000010.1 GCA_938023835.1 uncultured Alphaproteobacteria bacterium | reverse complement strand
GAGCGACTCCGATGTCGCCAGCGATATCGCCTATCACGCCGCGATGGGGGGCGAGAACGCGATGGCGGCCCGGGCCTGCGTCCACGCCGGTCGTCGCTATTTACGGCAATTCGCCAATGCAGAAGCCGATGCCGTTGCCCGCCGGGGCCAACACTACGCCGAGGCGCTCAGCGACGACGAACGCGTGCCGCTCACTTTGCGCCTTCTGGCCATTTGATATGAAGCGAAAGCACCAGACGATGCCGAGAAGGCCGATAAGCTCATCGAGTCTTTGTCGGAACGCGCGCTCGACCTTGGCCTCTTGGAATCCGCGCGTGCCGGCTTCCAGCTTCTCGCCGATGTGCGGTGGGAGGGTGGCGACATGTCCACGGCAGATGCCTATATGCGCCGTGCCGAATTTCTCACCCGCGGCGGCAGCGACCGGGAGCGCATTCTCGGGTTGGGCGAGGCCGCGCGGTGTCTGGTGATCCTCGACAAAGATCTACCCGAGGCCGAAGCCATGCTCCTCGAAGCACGCGCCCTCGCGCAGCGCACAGGCGTCGAGCATGAATCGCTCGAAGACGCCCAGGGGCTCTTGCGCCAGTTCCACGGCGACCACGAAGAGGCCAGCAAACTCTTCGGCAAAGCGCGCGATCTATCGCGTCGGCACGGCAATCGACTCAACGAGTTTTTCGCGCTCGAACACCTCGTTATTGCGGAAATGGAGCGCGGGCGCCGGGATACCGCCTAAACCTTTTGCGCCGAACTCGAGCAACTCGGGAGAAACTTCGCGACGGGAGTGAACTGCCTATGGCGCGGGCACTCGCGGCGCTGTGTCGGTTTACCCATGATGAAAACGAGACGACAACCGCCGACCTTGACGCGGCAATCGAAATCCTTCGGCAGGCCGATGCAAAACTACGCCTGTCGGTGGTCCTCACGATCGCGTCCGGCCTTCATCTCGAACGAGGTCGCCCCGAAAAGGCCCGGACAATGGCGGAAGAGGCGCTAACCTGTGTGCGCAGCCTCGTGCGACCCAACGACACCGCGCAGGTTCTCGCCTCACTCGTCCGCGTGTGCATGGCACAGGGTGACGAAGAGGCCCACGACACCTATTTTGATGAGCTGTTGCGGCTTAGTCAGGAGCCGCTGTCCAATCACGCCAAACGACTGGTGGATACAACGCTCGTCGCGGGTCAAACTCAGATGGACGAAGCAGAGGTAAACTGATCATGGCCAAGATCATCGTTGAGCGGCTATTCGAAGAACCTGTCGAGTTCGAGGCTATCCAGAAAATGGAGGACGAATCGCAATGGTGTCTCGATCTCTACAACGTGAAATTCTTACAGACCTTCTTTGCGGCGGACAAAAAGCGCATGATCTGTGTCTACGACGCGCCCGATGCCGAGGCGGTGCGATCGGCAAACCGTAAAGCCGGATTGCCTTTCGAGGCGGTATGGAGCGCCGATGTGATTGGCCCCGTCGCGTGAACAAAAGCGGCACCGACGATTGGCAACCGCCGGCTGAGCCTTACGTGGCACCCCAAGAACAGCGCGATCTTTTCCCGGATGTTTCGGGCAACGCGATCAATGGCTTGGGCGAGAGCACGGTCCGCCGGCCCGAACCGATTTACCACCACGACCCCGAACGGACCCGCTTCGGCGCGTTGCAAACCTGGTTTCACGGTCTTCCGGGTCATCCCCTGATCGACCAAGCCCGGCGCGACCGCATTCCCATCATGGAGGAACAACTCGCTCCGCTTGCGCCTCAACCCGAGCAGCGCAGCCCCGCAGATTGGACGGCCGTCGTTAAAGAGCAAGCCCGCGCCCTTGGCGCCGAACTGGCCGGTATCACGCCGCTGCGTCCGGAATGGGTGTTCGAGGGGTTCGAGATCACACAGAAGTGGGTTGTGGTGTTGGGCATCGCCATGGATTACGTCGAACAAAGCACCGCGCCGCACCCGCGCTCCATTGCTGAGGTTGTGCGTCAATACGGACGCGGCACTCACGTCGCCAAACGCCTTGCCAGTTGGTTGCGCACCAAGGGTTGGGACGGCTTGCCCCATGGTGGCCCGGAGGCCGGGCCGATCCTGATGATCCCACCGGCGCTCGCCTGTGGTTTCGGCGAGCTCGGCAAAGACGGTTCGATTATCAATCGCGACCTCGGGTCCTGCTTCCGGCTGGCCTACGTGCTGACCGATGTGCCGCTGGTCGCCGATGCGCCCGATGCCTTCGGCGCCGACGAATTTTGTATGAACTGCCGGGTTTGCGAAAAAGCCTGCCCACCCGATGCCATCACGCCGACCAAGCATTTGGTGCGCGGCGAAACAAAGTGGTACGTCGACTTCGACAAATGCGTGCCCTACTTCAACGACACCACCGGGTGCGGCATATGCATCGCCGTGTGTCCGTGGAGTCGCCCAGGCGTCGCGCCCAACTTGACGAAAAAGCTAGCCCGCCGCCGCGCCCGACAAGACGCCGCTTAGCTAGGTCGAACTGCGGTTGTCTTCGGTTTGCTGGGCCAACGCGCCCGGCATGTCGTCGAACGACGCATAGTTCAGCGCGTAAAGATTGGCATAGAGCCCTTCTTGGGCGATCAGCGCGTCATGCGGTCCGCTTTCGACGATGCGCCCGTCCTTCAACACGATAATCCGGTCCGCCCCACGAATAGTCGCCAGCCGGTGCGCGATGACGATCCCGGTGCGTCCCTCCAGCAGGCGCGCCAGCGCTTTTTGGATCTGGCGTTCGGTATAGCTGTCGATGTTCGCGGTTGCCTCGTCGAGGATCAAGATGCGCGTATCGGCCACCAGCGCGCGGGCGAAACTCAAAAGCTGGCGCTGCCCCAGCGACAGGTTGCGCCCCAACTCGACCAGCATGGTGTCGTAGCCCTGCGGGAGCCGCATGATGAAATCGTGCGCACCCACCGTGCGGGCCGCGTTCTCGACGTCCTCCCGTGTGGCGCCTTGATTGTTGTAGCGAATGTTCTCGAAAATCGTGCCGGTGAATAAGAAGGGATCCTGCAACACCATGCTTACGTGATCCGACAACGATTCCTTGGCGTAGTCCCGCACATCGACGCCATCGATCAAGATCGCGCCATCCCACACCTCGTAGAAGCGGTGGAGCAGGGCGGTAACGCTGGTCTTGCCCGATCCCGTCGGCCCGACCAGCGCGACCGTCTCGCCGGGTTGCACCGCGAAGCTCACGTTGTGCAGGACCGGTCGGTCTTTCTCATAGCCAAAGGTGACATCGCGAAATTCCACCGCACCGTCGATGGTTGCGGGCGCCACCGCATCGGGCTTGTCGGAGATCGCGAGAGGCACGTCGAGGACCTCGAAGATGCGCTGCCCCGAGGCCATCGCGCGCTGCATGATGCTGTACTGCATCGTCAACGATCGGATCGGGTCGAAAAACCGCTGGACGTAAAAGATAAACGCCACGATCACGCCGATATCGAGGCCCTCGTTCAGCACCAGTGAGCCGCCCAGCACGATGACGATCGCCAGCGCGAGACCGGTCAGGGTGTCGACGATCGGCACCATGGTCTGGCCGAATTTGGCGGCGCGTAAATGGGCCCTCAGGTTGTCCCGCGCTTTGATGTCGAACAGATCGTAGTTCACCGCCTCGCGGCGCATCGCTTGCACCGTGCGCACGGCGCGGATTCCTTCGGCCAGCGCCCCACTGACCACGGAGTTGGTCTCGCGCGCATGACGAAACGCCGCCCGCGCCCGCGGCAGCCACACGATGCGCACCAGGAACAACGTCGGCACGATCGCCAGCGTCAGCAGCCCGAGTTGGAAGTTGAGGCTCAGCATGATGACGACAATGCCCAGCAGCAGCACGAGATCGCCGATCGCGGTGATCGAATTATCGAGGAACTCCTGCAACGAATTCACGTCGCCCTGCAGGCGGGACATCATGCGCCCCACCTCGGTACGGTCCATGAAGGTCAGGGCGACATTCTGTAGGTGGGCAAACATGCCGCGGCGAAGCTCGAAGATTACCCGCTCGCCGGTCCACCCGACCAACCAATCTTGCAGCCAGTTCGCCGCGTAGTTGGTCAGGACGACCGCGAAAAACACGCCCACCGTCAGCGCGAGAAACCCGGTGCCCCGCGCCTCCGATAGCAAGGCACCATCGATCGACCAGCGAATGATCAGCGGAATGGCCAGCTGGCTCGCGGTAAAGGTCAACACCGCGATAATCGCCAGAACGATGGCGCCACGATAGGGCCGCACATAACCCATGAAGCGCCGCACCACATGACGGTCGAATGCCGCGCCGAACATCTCTTCGTCGCGGCTAATTTGCGAACCGACGACGGCACGCAGCTTGCGTCCAGCGTTTTCGGCCGGATCAAGCGCCGTCATTCCGCCACCTCAAGGGCTGGGTCGTCTTCGCCGGTGGTCTGCAGCCGGTAGAGCGCTGCGTATTTGCCGCCCTGTGCCAAGAGCGAGTCGTGCGTGCCGCGTTCGACAATCTGTCCGGCTTCCAGAAAGATGATCTCGTCGGCATGTTTCAACGCGCTCAGGCGATGCGAGACGATGATCGTCGTTCGATTTGCTGCATCCGCATTGAGTTCTTGTTGGATCGCGCGTTC
>CALJDF010000009.1 GCA_938023835.1 uncultured Alphaproteobacteria bacterium | reverse complement strand
GCGTTCTTCTGGCCGTGGTATCGGCGCACCCAAGAGGCCATTCGCTGGCGCGATCCTGATATCGAGCCGGCGGCGTTGCAGTTGCGGTTGCTCGATTGGCTTAAGGGTCGGGCGACCTACGGCGACTATGTCCGCGCTTGTTTGTCGGCCGAGGCGACCGATTTCGCCGGGGTGACGCAGCCGGTCCTGGTTTGTGATGCAGGCGGCGATGCCCTGGCCGCGCATGCCGAGCGACTTGCCGGGATACTTCCCCAGGCGACACGCGCCACCGGCGGCGCAGCCGCCATCGCGGCGTTCTTAGAGGATTAGAGGCGCGCTAGCTTGAGATGACCTCGACGACTTCGTCGAACTCGAGGGCGGGATCTTCGCCGTGCAAGTTCTCCAACTCGTCGGTGATGCCTTTCATCACGCGCCGGATATAGGCGATGCGGCGCCCGGTGCGTTCGGCATCCGCTTTGAGGTCGGGGAAGAAGTCTTCGATCTCTTGGACCTGAAACAGCCCATGCTTTTCGATCAAACGTTCGACGGTATCCAGTCGATCACGGGTGACGGAAAGCTCTTCGATCAATGCCATCACCATGAGATGGAGCTTGTCGACGGCGGGGTCTTCGAAATATTGCGGTCGTTTACCTTTGGCGGCGCGCGGCATCGGGGCGCGCTTCGGCGCTGGTTTCTTGCGCGCTTTTGCGGCCTTTTTCTTGGGTGAGGCTTTTGCGGCCTTCTTGGCAACGGCCTTCTTTTTGGCCGGCTTAGCGGTTGCCTTGGGTTTGGCTTTTGCCTTCTTGGCGCGGGCCATTATTTGCGCCCCACCAAGATCGGGAAGGTTGCTGAGTAGTGGGGTTCTTGGCCAGCCTTAATCATCTCTTTCGAAATGTTCAGCATGGACCCATCGACCTTGCACTTGGTCGGCTTGAACCCGGCGTCGACCGCGATCTTTTTCCAGTCCATGTCGCGCAACCGCACGAGGAAGGTTTCGTTGTTGTTGTAGGCTTCCCAATCCATCAGGAAAGAATCGAACGGCTTCATACCATGGTCGCGCATCAGGTCGAGGTGCATCATGATCCCGCCCGGTTTCAAGATGCGGTGGGTTTCGCGAATGATGTTGTTGATCGCCGTGGCCGAGGTTTCGTGCAGCATGATGTGCGACACCACGACGTCGAAGTGGTCGTCGGGAAAATCCGTCTTTTCGGCGTTCTGTTGCGAGAAATGGGCAGTGATCCCCAGGTTGCGTGCCCGGGCATGGGCATAGCGCACCATACCTTCGCCGCAGTCGAGGCCGTGGACTTCGGCGTCAGGTTAGGCCTGGGCCCAGGCCAACGTGGAGTGGCCGACCGAACAGCCCATGTCGAGAATCCCTTCCGGCTTTTCGCCGGGGAAATTCTCTTGGTAGTAGCCGATCACGGTCTTGCCGAGATCATCGTTCATGTTGCCCATGCCGCCGATGGCATAGAGGAAGACGCTGCGGTCGTAGAGCGCGCCGGCGGCGATCGAATCCTTGCCGTCCGGGGTGGCGTGGTAGCCGCCGGGCTGCAAATGGATGTCGGCCGCGGTGTGGTAGGCCGGCACCTTGAAGTTCTTGGGGATGCGCAACGTGCCTTTGGTCTTGTGCGGATTGCCGCGCGCACGTTTTTTGAGTTCAGGCAGCTCGCGCTCGACGCTGTCGGTGACCGAATCCCACATCATCTCTTGGCTCGCGCGTTGCGAGGCGGAGAACAAACGGTAGTACGGGTCTTTGGTCATTTCGCGCCGGACCTCGTGTCGGTCCTTGGGGTCGCGCTTGTTTTTTGTGCGGAACGCCGGTTTGACCCGCTTTTCGTAGACGGTGCGGTTGCCCGGCATGACGTCGGCGGCGATGCAAAGCCGCAGGTTGTGCACGAATTGCTGGCGCGAGAGCTCGTCGTGCTTGCCGCGAACGAGCATGGGATGACGGATTTGAGTGTCCATGAGGCATTCCGATGTTGGGCGTGGGGCCCCGGAGGGCAGAAAGAATTTCGGGCGCGGCGAGGGGGCCGCGCCCGAAATGTTTTTTAGGTCTTGCGACCGCCGGCGGCCCACCAAACGCCGCCGTTGCCCGCGGTGTTGGGAATAAGCTCGTCGAAGAATTCGCTTTTCTTGAAGCCGGCCGCGCGGATCGGCTCGCTGATGTTGAGATCGTGCAGCGCACCCCAGAAGGGTTCGTTGTTGAAGTGCGTACTCCAATCCCGGTACCAGGCGGTATAGGTGTCGAGTTCGCGGTTGCGCAACGGTACGTCCATGTGAACCATCACGCCGCCCTTTTTTAGGATGCGATGACCGTCTTTCATGATGCGGGGGAGCGCTTTGGTCGACGTCTCATGCAACATGATGTTGGAGACGATCAGATCGAAGTACCCGTCGGGGAATTCGGTCTTCTCGGCGTTTTGTTGCGAGAAGTGCACCGCTTTACCCAGACGCTCCAGCTTGGCGTGCGCCATGCGCAGCATCCCGGCGCTGACGTCGATGGCGTGCACCTCGGCGTCGGGGAAAGCATCGACCCAAGCCACCGTGCTGCCGCCGACCGAGCAGCCCTCGTCAAGAATCCGCTTGGGCTTGAGGTTTGGGTAGCGCTTTTTGATGAAGTTGATCAGCGCATGGGCGGGGCTGTCGGTCATCTGGAGCCCCTGGCCGCGTCCATAGAGGCCCCCGGCCGCGTCATAAAAGGCGCCGGCGGTGATGTCGGCGTCGTCCATGTCGAAGCCGTAGCCGCCCGGTTGCAGATGAATATCAACCGCATCTACGTAGCGGGGCACCTTGAGCTTGGGATTGGTCTTTAGCGACCCGAGTTTCTTGCCTTTGACGGTGGTCTTGTCGACCAGCTCGTCGTATTGGCGGTCGATCTTGGTTTCGGCCGATTCCCACATCAGATGCTGCGCGGTACGCCACATCGAGGCCCAGGCCTGGAAATACTCTTCGTCGAGCAT
>CALJDF010000008.1 GCA_938023835.1 uncultured Alphaproteobacteria bacterium | reverse complement strand
AGGAACCGAAAGCGACGCCCTCGGGGATCGGTTCGATACGCAAGGTCAGGCGCGTCTTAACGCCGTAAGTGCCCGTATCGCCGAGGAACAACCCGGTGAGATCGGGCCCGTAGTAGCGGTAGAACGGCGATTTGGCGCGCGAGATGGCCGACGACCCGGTGTGGACGATGCGCCCATCGGCGAGCACGACCTCGATCCCGAGGATCGTGTCCATGCTGCCGGGTATGTTTTGCGATGCCGCACCACCAACCGTGGAGTAGATGCCGGAGATGGGGCCCGTTAGGACCGTACGCAAACCGCGCGGGCGAAGTTCGTCCATCACCTGCTGCCAGGTGACCGCCGGCCCCAGCGTGATGTAGCGATCTTCCTCGTTCACCTCGTGGATCTCGTTGAGGCGCGTGAGGTCGAGCACCATGGTGCCGGATTTCTCCGGCACGTAGCCGCGGGTGTAGGAAAGCCCACCGCCGCGCGGCGCGACCGCGAGGCCGAGTTCGGCCGCAAGTTTCAGCAGGGCCGAGACCTCTGCGGCCGACCCGGGCCGCACCACCACATCGGCGAGCGGGGCATCCCATTGCACGATATCTTGCGAATAGACCGCGCGTTCGGCTTCGTCCGTCACGACATGGTCAGCGCCGATCACGGCGGCGAACCGACCTGCGAGGGCGCTCGTGTCGGTGGCGGCGGTTTCGGCGGCTGTCATGACGTTACCCCTGGGACTTGAGGAACTTTTGAATCGCTTTGGCGGTGCCCTTGGTGCTGGGGATCGGCCCCAGGTCGTCGACCGGGCGGTCGAGCAGACGTTCGGTCGCCTGGCGGCAGGGTGCGAAATCATCGGCCTCGGTGACCCCGACCCATAGCGGCACGCGTACCTCGGATAACCGTTCGCGCGTGGAGTAAGCGAAGGCCGCATCCCAGGCCGGTTTGAACGAGGACGGGTGCTTGATCATCTGCACGACTTGATCGTGGATGGCCTCGGGCGTGACGCCGGGTTCGATGAAGCGACTGGCCGCGAGAGTTTTTTCATACCAGGGGTAATAGAGACGCTTATCGCGGGTTTGGTGCCAGATAGTGGTGAGGTGATGGCCGTCCCATACCGGGTCGGCAGGCTCGGCCCACTTTGCGCCCAAACGCGCCCGATCGGTGGCCGACATCACCATCGGCCCCTCGAGCATCAGGCTGGCGACCGCGGCCGAGTGTTCCAACGCCAGGGCGATCGCGACCGACGCGCCGGCGTTGTGGCCGTAGATATGGGCGGCCGGGACGCGCAGCGACGATAGAACATCGGCCACCACCGCGGCATAGCCCGACACGCTGTGATCGTCGGTGGAATCCGAGTCGCCGTGACCGGGAAGGTCGATAGCGATGGCACGGCGTAAGTCGCCGAGTTTGAGCAAGAGGTCTTCGAAGTAAGTGCCCGACCCCGGGAAGCGGTGCAGCAGCACGACTGGGGCGCCACCGTGATGATCGCCAGCACTGCGGATCGCGGTTTGGCGGCCGCCAACAGCGATGTAGCGGATGGTCGCGCGATCCGGCAGGTCGGTGACGTCAGGCGCCGGGGCAGGTTCGCCCTTGGCCGTGTATTGGCGGAAGATCTCAAGCTCTTCCATCGCGGCGTCGCGTTTGTCGCGCTTGAATTCCTTGAGCCATGCCTTTTTCGGCATGCGTTTGAGCGCCGAGAAAATCGAGTCGCCCGGCCGAGCGCCGAAGCAGACCGGCACTGGGCCTTTCATGATGTCGTTCACGCATGGAATGCCTTCGTGCAGGAAGGCCGCCGCATAGGGTTTTTGATAGGTGTTGCCGGCGACTAATATCTCGCGCGTGCCGCGCTGCAAGAACGCGAGGTCGGGCACGTCTTGGTCGGCGCGGTTGGCGCCTTCGTGCTTGTTCCAGGGCCAGAAGACATGCTGCTCGCGATAGCGGAACCACCACCAGAGCAGATGCGAGCCGGCCCAATCAGGCACGATCTCGGCGAGGTAGTTCTTCAAGTATTCGTCGCGCACCGCGGCGGTGAAGAGCGGAAAGCCATCGGTGATGACGAGCGCCGACCGGCTGGGATAGCGGCGGGCGTATTCCACGGCGATCGAGGCGCCGGTGTGGCGGCCGTAGAGAGCGCAATGTTCGACCCCGATAACCTCGAGCGTTTCGGCCAACGCATCGGCCAAATCCTCGATGCGTTCTTGGCGGCCGAGCTCGAGCCGGTCGGAAAATCCTTGGCCCGGCGTGTCGATCGCAATGACGGTGAACTCTTTGGCGAGGACTGGGAAGTGAACCTCTTCAAAGACTTCGCTGGAAACCGGCGAGGCGTGAAGCAGTACGATGGCCGGCCCCTGCCCGGCCCGCCGGTAATGGACGCGCCGGTCGCCGACGGTGGCGTAATGCCGCGTGATGATCATGTGTCGTAATCCCCTCTGTTCACGGCGTCGCGCAACTCGCGGTGCAAGATCTTCCCTGTCGCGTTTCTCGGCAGCACGTCGATGAAGTGGAATTCCTTGGGCAGTTTGTAGCGCGCAAGTTCGTGGGCGCAGCGCTCTTTGAGTTCGTCGGCGGTGATCGTCTGACCTTCGCGCAGGACGACAAAGGCGGTGACGGCCTCGCCCCAATAGTCGTCCTTTTTGCCGACGACCGCGACATCGCCGACCGCGGGGTGATGATGCAGGACCTCCTCGATCTCGCGCGGGAAGATATTTTGACCACCCGAAATAATGACGTTCTTTTTGCGGTCGACGAGATAGAGATGGCCTTCGTCGTCCAGGCGGCCCAGATCACCCACCGAGCACCAACCGTCGACCAACGCCTCGGCGGTGGCTTCGGGTTTGTTCCAGTAGCCGTTGAACAGCCACGCGTTTTTGACCCAAACCTCGCCCACGTCGCCAACGGGAAGTTCCTTGCCCTTGTCGTCGCGGACTTCCAACCAGACGCCGGGGCCGGGCTGGCCGACGCAACTGTCTTTCCGCAATTGGTCTTCGGGGCGCAGAAACGTACATCCGCCAGCTTCGGTCGAGCCGTAGGATTCGAACAAGATGCCGTCGCCGAAATAGTCGACGATTTTGATCTTGGTGGCTTGCGGCAACGGGGCGGCGTTGGAATGGATGACCTTGAGCGCGCTCTTGTCGTACTTGCTCAGCGTGTCGGCGCCGAGGTTGAACAAGGCATGAAAATGCGTGGGCACCATGAACATGCTGGTTATGTGGCGCTCTTGGAGCGCGCGAAGCATCACCTCGGGATCGTACTTCGGCAGGATGTGGGTGGTGCCGCCGAAAAAAGGCCCGGCAAGCGCGTTGATGAATCCCGCACCGTTGTGGAACGGCGATGTGGCGAGCGGCCGCGCCGTGGGCGTGTAGCACCCGTAGTTGGCGGCCATGGTGAAGAGCATGTGGTTGACGCGGCTGCGGTGTGACAGGAGAACGCCCTTGGGATGCCCTGTCGTGCCCGAGGTGTAGGGCATCGAGAAGACATCCCATTCTTCGAGCGGCACAACGGTTTGATCGCTCGACGCCGCGGCGAGAAGTTTTTCGTAATCGCTGTT
>CALJDF010000007.1 GCA_938023835.1 uncultured Alphaproteobacteria bacterium | reverse complement strand
CCCAACCAACGTAAAGGGCGGCAGATCAATCCGCACGGAACGCGCTGCCGGTCCTTCGCCGATGATCAGGTCGAGGTGAAAATCCTCCATCGCGGGATAAAGGATCTCTTCGACGGCCGGGCTGAGCCGATGGATTTCATCGATGAACAGCACGTCGTGCGGCTGCAAGTTGGTGAGGAGCGCCGCCAAATCGCCCGACCGCGCGATCACTGGCCCGGCTGTCGCCCGAAAACTAACGCCAAGCTCGCGGGCGACGATCTGCGCCAGGGTCGTCTTGCCGAGGCCGGGTGGACCGACAAGAAGCACATGGTCGAGCGCTTCGCTGCGTGCCCGCGCCGCCTCAACAAATACCCGCAGGTTGGTGCAGACCTGTCGCTGGCCAACGAAGTCATCCAACGACACCGGGCGGATGCCGGGGCCAAGCACATCCTCGCCATCCTCTTCGGCCGCCACGAGGCGTTCGGTCGCGTCGGTCATGCCACCTTGCCGGTCTGGGCGAGCTCGCGCAGCGCGCTGCGAATGAGCGGTTCGACCTCAAGGGGGCTGTCTTCTTGTTTGGCGACCGCGGCAACCGCCGTGAACGCCTCAACGCGTGGGTAGCCAAGGTTGACCAGGGCAGACACCGCATCAGCTGCGGCGTCGCTAATCAAGCCGCGCGCGGTTCGGGTCTCCTCGGCCTCGCCGCCGGCGCCTACGGACATAACCTCGACGAGCGAGGGCACTTTGTCTTTCAGTTCGGCAACGATGCGCTGGGCGAGTTTGGCGCCGACGCCCGGTGCCTGCATGACCGGCGCCTTGTCTTGGGCGGCGATCGCTTCGGCAAGCTGGGCGGGGCTCAGCACAGAGAGAATCGCGATCGCCACCCGGGCGCCAACGCCCTGAACGGTTTGCAAGAGGCGAAACCAATCAAGCTCTAACGTGTCCGAGAAGCCGTAGAGATGGATGTGATCCTCGCGCACGTGGGTGTCGATCAAGAGCGTGGCCGCACCGCTGGGCGGCGGCAGGTCCTGTAAGGTGCGGGCCGGACAAAACACCAAGTAGCCAACGCCGTTGACGTCGAGGACGACACGATCGGGACCAACCGAATCGACGATCCCTTTTAACTTGGCGATCACCGGGTCGGCTCCGCGACCGGTTGCCGCCACGAGTGCGCCGCCGGCAAATGGTGGCCATGACAAATCGCAACCGCGAGCGCATCCGCCGAATCGCTACTGTCGATCTTCACGCCGGGCAACAGGTGCGAGACCATGACGTGGATTTGATTTTTGTCGGCATGACCGACACCGACCACGGTTTTCTTCACAAGATTGGCGGCATATTCGCTGACGGGAATGCCGAGGGTTGCCGGAGCCAGCAGGGTGACGCCGCGTGCCTGTCCAAGCTTGAGCGTGCTTTGCGGGTTCTTGTTGACGAAGGTCTCCTCGACCGCCACCGAGTCCGGGGCTTGCTGCTCGACGACCGCGACGAGGTTGCGGAACAACTCAAAGAGACGGTCGGCGAGTGGCGCATCGGCTTTCGTTCGAATCGTGCCGTTGGCAACGTGCCGCAGGTGATCCCCCTCAAGCGAAACCACGCCCCAGCCGGTGGCACGTAGTCCAGGATCAAGACCAAGCAATTTCACGAAGGCACCTAACCGCCGAGGCTTTCCAGAACGGCGTCGCTCACCTCGAAATTCGCCGATACGGTCTGGACGTCGTCGCTGTCGTCCAACGCTTCGATCAACTTGAACAGCGTGCTTGCCGCATCCTCATCGTCGACCGGCACGGTATTGACGGGGCGCCAGATCATTTCCGCCGATTGCGGATCGCCAAGACTGGCTTGGAGGGCCTCGCGCACCTCGTGAAAGGCATCTGGCGCGCAGATGAACTCGTGCGTCTCGCTGTCCGACTCGACTTCGTCAGCACCGACCTCGATGGCGGTTTCGAGAACGTCGTCGACCGATCCGACGGCGGTCGGGTAGCGAATCGATCCGACGCGGTTGAATTGAAACGAGACCGAATTGGTCTCGCCGAGCGATCCACCGTTTTTGGTGAACGCACTTCGCACGTCGCTGGCTGTTCGGTTCCGATTGTCGGTCAACGCCTCGACGATCACCGCCACGCCGCCCGGGCCGTAGCCCTCGTACCTGATCTCTTCGAAACTGTCGCCATCGGTTTCACCGGCGCCCCGCTTGATCGCCCGATCCATAGTGTCCTTGGGCAAATTGGCGGCCTTAGCGGCCGCGACCGCAGTGCGCAGGCGTGGATTGGTCGCGGGGTCTGGTTGCCCAGATCGCGCCGCCACCGTCAGTTCGCGGATCAGTTTTGCAAAGACCTTGGCGCGCTTTGCGTCCTGCGCGCCTTTTCGGTGCATGATGTTCTTGAATTGGGAATGACCGGCCATGGTCGGGGATGCCACTCTAATGCTGGTAAGACGATACCCGGTTTATACCAGATATTGTGGTTTGGGCAGCCTACGCGGCGTCCGAAACGCTGGCGTACCGGTGTTTTATGGCGATATTGCGGCGAGAACCGGTCAGGACGGCATTGTGGGGGCGAGCCGACCGCCAATCCGGACCGGGGCAACCGCCGTGGCAAGCCCGGTGGTGTCGTCCGTCTCTACAACCACGCCGCAAAGCGTGGCCGCGCCGAGTGCCGGGGTCATCCGCGCCTTGATGACACGCCCGGTGAAGCGATTCAGCGGGACGGCTTTGTCCATTCCGATGACGGAATCGTAGTCGCCGCACATGCCGGCGTCGGTTTGATAGGCGGTGCCACCGGATAGCACCATCGCGTCCGCCGTCGGGACTTGTTGGTGCGAGCCAAAAACGGCACTTACCCGACCATCGAGGAAATGGCCCATGGCCATCTTCTCGCTCGTGGCCTCGGCATGGAAATCGACGAGGATGAACTGAACCGTCGCACCAAGGCGAACGCCTTCCAGCGCCCGGTCGACGGCGCGAAACGGATTGTCGTTGGGCTCCATGAACACCTGCCCTTGCAGGTTGATCACCATCACCTGGCGACCCGCGAGGGCGTAGACCTGGGCGCCGCGACCCGGCGCATCCGGCGCGATGTTAAGCGGCCGCAAGAGGCGCGTGTCACTGTCTATGTAGCCAACGACCTGCTGTTGATCCCAGCTGTGATTGCCGCCGGTGACGATATCGACGCCCGCCGCATAGAACGCTTTGCAAATCTCTGCGGTGATCCCGAAGCCGCCGGCCGCGTTTTCCCCATTGACGACCACGAGGTCGAGCGACAGTTCCTCGCGCAGCGTCGGCACGTTTTCGATCACCACATCCCGACCCGCACGACCGACGACATCGCCAAGGAACAACGATTTCATCCTAGAACCACTCCGCGCCTTCTTCCGTCACGACGCCATCCAATCTTTGGTCTGTCGGGAGTGTCGCCAGCTTGGCGGTGCGCTGCGCCGCATACGCAACCCCGACCGCGACAATCGTCGACACCTGCCTCAGCGCGGCCAGAGTCCGGTCATAGAAGCCTTTCCCCGACCCAAGCCGGTGTCCGGTCCCATCAAACAGCAAGAGGGGGACGACAACCAGGGTCGGCTGCACTTCGGCGGCCGACTCCGGCGGGGTGGGGATATCGAAGCGGCCCGGCTTCATCCCGTCACGCCCCTCCCACACGCGGAACACCAAGGGCGCCTCATCGGCGGCGACGCAGGGCAGGCAGATTTCTTTGCCCATGGACTGCAACGTCCGCAGGATCGGAAGATCGTCGCACTCCGTGCCGACCGGCCAGTATCCGGCCACGACGGCATGATCGGCGTAGGGGACGGCGTTGACGAAGTGCTCAAGAACACGGGCCGGAGCATCGCGAGCGACGGCTGCGGCATCGGCACGGCGTTGGTGCGCCTCGCGCCGAAGAGCCTGCCGGTCAGTCATGTCGGCAATAGAATGGGGCGAGACCGCCACGATCGTCCGGTTGAATCGTTCCTCTGTGGCCTGCCGAAGCAGGTGGGTGCCGCGGTACCAGGACCACAATCCCGGCAGAGGCAGCTCCCGGAGTAAACGGTATTGGCCCCAGGGATACGTGACCGAACAAACCGAGCAGAACCCGCCCGCGCGTTGAAATTAGCCGCTCTCCAGTCGGGCGGCAATGTCTTCGATGCGACCTGCCAGCGTGGCGAAGGTCTCTTCGGTCTCGGTGTCACCACCATCACGCTGTTCATTCAGCGCCTGCTTGAGGGTTTCGGTCGATTCGACCGCCTCGGAAAGTTCGTCGGCGATCAAGAGCGAGGCCATCAAGATAAGTCGCGCGTCGCCCACTTGGCCCATGGTTTTTGCCAATTCGGCAACGCGTTTGTCGATGTAGTGCGCCAAGTCGACGAGGTGATCTTCTTGCCCATCGTCACAAGCGACCGGATAGGTCCGCCCGTTCACCATCACATCGACAACGGCCATGTGGCTTTACGCCTCCAGCACCGACCGCAAGCGGTCGATCGTCGTATCCAACCGGTCGGTCACTTGATCGACGACCTTTTCGAGCGCTTTGTAATCTTCCTGCAGTGACTGAAGCTGCTCGGTGACCCCTTTGTGTTCGGTCCGCAACGACGTCAGTTCTTCGTTCAACTGACCCCGTTCCTTCTCCAATTCGGCTGTTTTGGAGTGATCGGTGACAGCGCCGATCGCCGTTTCCAGGCGAGCGACCGCATCTTCTAAACGTGTCTTCGCAGACTCGCGCTCGGTCATCTCCGCGTACCTGCTTTCCTGTTGGGTGTCTTTAGCGTTTCTTTTCTGGCGCTTCGCGCGCGCTTTTCACGTATCAGGATAGGCGCGGCCGGGCGCGGGCGTCAACAACACCAGGCGCTTCCGAGGGGACCATCGGAAACGATCAAGGTTGCCGGTTGACGCGCATGGTTGCGCCCTTCATCTTGCGCCTCGCCTGCAAACGCCAGCCGGGCGGCTCCGTGACCGAAAAAAAGCAAAATACGTCTCCTACCGAGCGCGCTAACGCGTCCTCCAGCCTGCCCGTGCGCGACATGGCGAACGCCATTCGTGCCCTCTCGATGGACGCGGTCGAACAGGCGAATAGCGGCCACCCCGGGATGCCGATGGGGATGGCCGATGTCGCCACCGTCCTCTTCACCAAATTCCTGAAATACGACCCAAATTGGCCGGATTGGCCGGACCGAGACCGGTTCGTGCTGTCGGCCGGGCACGGGTCGATGTTGCTCTATAGCCTTCTCTATCTGACCGGCTATCCGGACATGACGCTGGACGAGATCAAGCGCTTTCGCCAGATCGGCAGCCGGACGCCCGGTCACCCGGAATTCGGCGTCGCACCGGGGATCGAGACCACGACCGGCCCGTTGGGCCAAGGGCTCGCCACCGCGGTCGGCATGGCCCTCGCGGAGCGTTTGCTCAATGCCCGCTTCGGCGATGACATGGTCGACCACCGGACGTGGGTGATTGCCGGTGACGGCTGCCTGATGGAAGGCGTCAGCCACGAAGCAATCTCGATGGCCGGCCATTTCAAGCTTGGGCGGCTCAACGTCTTGTTCGACGACAACAGCATTTCGATCGATGGTCCCACCGACCTTGCCGTCAATGATGATCAGATCGCGCGCTTTGCCGCGTCGGGCTGGCATGTCGAACGCGCGGACGGGCACGACCCCGCCGACATCGAACGGGCGATGGCGGCTGCCGCCAAGGCCCCCCGCCCCTCTCTGGTTGCGTGCCGGACGATCATCGGTTTTGGGTCACCGAACAAACAAGGCACCGCGGCGACGCATGGCGCGCCGCTCGGCGCCGAAGAGATCGCCGCTACCCGCGAAAGCTTGAACTGGCCGCACCCACCCTTCAAGGTCCCGGACGACATCCTGGACGCCTGGCGCGCCGCGCCCGGGCCTGGCCGCGGTCAGGCACTGGCCTGGACTCAGCACTACCGAAACCTTCATTCGGATGCGCGCGCGGCATGGGATGCAGCCCACGAAGACGATACGGCGGTCCTGGACGCGGCAATCGATGCGTACAAAAAGCGGCTTGCGGACGAGCAGCCGACATGGGCTACCCGCAAGGCCTCGCAAGAAGCGCTCGAAGTGGTCAACACGTCGCTTGAGACCACCATCGGTGGCTCGGCCGACCTGACCGGGTCCAACAACACCAAGACCAAAGACATGGCGGTCGTCACGCCGGACGATTTCAGCGGCCGCTACCTCCATTACGGCGTGCGCGAACACGGTATGGCAGCCGCCATGAACGGTATTGCGCTGCATGGCGGCCTGATCCCGTACGGCGGCACGTTCTTTGTGTTTACCGACTATCTGCGGCCGGCCCTGCGCCTCTCGGCCCTGATGAAGCAGCGCGTGATTTACGTCATGACCCATGATTCGATTGGGTTGGGCGAAGACGGGCCGACCCATCAGCCGGTCGAGCATCTCGCCAGCGTCCGCGCGATGCCCAACGTGGTGACGATGCGCCCCGCCGACGCAACCGAAACCGCGGAGTGCTGGCAGATCGCGATCGAACGCGCCGATGGCCCATCGGTGTTGGCCCTCACGCGCCAGGGGCTACGCCCGATTCGTACGACGCACATCCCTGAAAACCTGTGCCGACGCGGCGCCTACGAGGTTGCTGCCGCCGATGGTGCGGCGGCCGTGACGCTCTTTGCGAGTGGCTCGGAAGTTGAGGTCGCGCTCGATGCCCGCGATTTATTGGCCGCCGCCGGGCACGCGACGCGGGTCGTCTCGGTCCCGTCTTGGGAGCTGTTTCAGGCCCAACCAGCGGACTACCGCGAGGCCATACTGGGCCGCGAGACCCTGCGTGTCGCGATCGAAGCCGGGATGGGCCTCGGTTGGGAACGCTTCATCGGGGAGGACGGCATCTTTGTCGGCATGGACTCCTTCGGCGAGTCGGCGCCGGCCAAGGAACTCTTCAAACATTTCGGCATTACACCGAACGCGGTCGCCGACCGCGTGATCAAGCAGCTGAGTAACCGCTAAGAGGAAAGACGAATGGCAACACGTGTCGCGATCAATGGGTTTGGAAGAATCGGACGACTGGTCCTACGCGCCATTCATGAATCGAAACGCAAAGATCTTAAGGTCGTGGCGATCAACGACCTCGGGCCGGTCGATGCGAACGCCCACCTGCTGCGCTACGACACCGTTCATGGCCCCTTCCAAGGGACCGTGAAGACGACCAAGGACGGCATGGATATCGGCAACGGAAAGATCGCGGTGTTCGCTGAGCGCAACCCGGCCGACCTGCCGTGGGGCAAACTCAAGGTCGACCTGGTTCTGGAATGCACCGGTATTTTCACCAAGCGCGAGCAAGCCGAGGCCCACATCACGGCGGGCGCAAAGCGGGTCCTAATTTCGGCCCCGGCGACGGGTGCCGATCTCACGGTGGTCTACGGCGTCAACCACGCGAGCCTGCGCAAAAGCATGTCCATCATTTCGAACGCGTCGTGCACGACGAATTGCTTGTCGCCGGTGGCGAAGGTACTCAACGACGCC
>CALJDF010000006.1 GCA_938023835.1 uncultured Alphaproteobacteria bacterium | reverse complement strand
GCTGTCGCTCTATCCCCACCGTATCGAGTGGCGCGAAGGCATGCCCGTCCCGGAAAAAGTCGATCGCGAACCCGTGCCGTTGATGGAAGACGAACCCCTCAAACTCGAATGCGCCCATTTCTTGGAGTGCATGGAGACCCGCCGCACGCCGCGTACCGATGGTGCCGAAGGTCTTGCGGTGTTGCAGGTGCTCGACGCCTCGGAACGTTCGATGACCACGGGACGGCCGTTTTCGCTCGCCGGTGCCGTGGATGAGGTATTCGTTCATGAAACGGCTCGGGTCGATCAGCCCGCGACGCTCGGCGCCGGCACCAAGGTTTGGCACTACAGCCATGTGCTATCGGGGGCTACGCTCGGGGCCGACTGTGTCGTTGGGCAGAACGTTTCAATCGGGCCCGACGTGCAGATTGGCGACGGCTGCAAGATCCAAAACAACGTCTCGGTCTACAAGGGTGTCACGCTTGAAGACGGCGTGTTCTGCGGGCCGAGCTGTGTTTTCACCAATGTGCGCAACCCGCGCGCCGAGGTGAACCGGCGCGACGAGTTCAGTAACACGATGGTTCGACGCGGGGCGACGATCGGCGCCAACGCGACAATCGTGTGCGGCGTGGAACTGGGTGCTTACAGCATGATAGGCGCCGGCGCCGTCGTAACGCACGACGTGCCGCCGTTCGCGCTCGTGGCGGGCGTCCCGGCGCGGCGTATTGGTTGGGTGAGCCATAGTGGCGAGCGCTTGGGCGCCGATTTGGTCTGCCCACGAACCGGACGTCGCTATCAGGAGATCGGAACGGATACCCTTGAAGAAATCGATACGAAGGCGGCCGCAGTTTGAACGACAACCCAACCCCAACAATTCCCTTCATTGATCTCGCGGCACAACGCGACCGGCTGCAGCCGGGCCTTGATCAGGCGATTGCCGCCGTGTTGGGGCATGGCGCATTCATCAACGGTCCCGAGGTGAAAGCGTTCGAACGTGACCTCGCCGCGTTTGCCGGGGTCGCCCATGCCATCGGCTGCGGCAACGGCACCGACGCGCTCTTTTTGCCGTTGCTGGCCCATGGTGTTGGTGCGGGAGACGCCGTCTTGGTGCCGTCCTTTACCTTCGTGGCCACGGCCGAAGTGGTGGTGCTGACCGGAGCAACGCCGGTCTTCGTCGATGTCGATGCCGAGACGTTCAATGTATCGGCCGAAACGATGCAGAAGGGTGTCGCCGAAGCGCTGCGTCGGGGTCTTCGACCGCGCGCGATGATCCCGGTTGATCTATTCGGGTTGCCTGCCGATTACGACGCGCTCAATGCCTTGGCCGACGCGGAAGACATGTTGGTGATTGCCGACGCGGCTCAGAGTTTCGGCGGCCGTCGGGGCGACCGTCCGGTCGGTAGCTTGGCCAAGATCACAAGCACCAGCTTTTTTCCGTCCAAGCCGCTGGGTTGCTATGGCGACGGCGGCGCCATTCTGACCGACGATGACGATCTCGCCGATCAGCTGCGCTCGCTGCGCGCGCATGGCGGCGGAAAGGACAAGTACGACAACGTCCGCATTGGGGTGAACAGCCGTTTGGACACCATTCAGGCCGCGGTTTTGTCGTGCAAGCTGGCTATTTTGGCGGACGAGATCGTGGCGCGAGGCAACGCCGCGGCGCGCTACAACAGCGCCATGCCCGAGGCGGTTATGCCGCCCCGGATCTTCAACGATGCGGTATCGGCTTGGGCGCAATACACCGTTCGGGTGGCCAACCGCGACGCGGTTGCGGCGCAGTTGAAAACGCTCGGCATTCCGACCGCCGTCTACTATCCGAAACCGCTCCACCAGCAGCAGGCCTATCGTGACTATCCGGTTGCGGGAGATGGGTTGCCGGTGTCCGAGCGGTTGGCGGACGAGGTGCTCAGCCTTCCCATGCACCCCTATCTTGAAGACCCGGTTCAACAACGCATTCTCGAAGGATTACGCAGCGTGGTGACAGCCTAATGGATGTGCGTGGAAAAAAGTTTGTCGTCATCGGCGGCGCCGGCTTGATCGGGTCGCACGCCGTTGAATGCCTGGTTGGCGAAGACGTGGGTGAGGTTGTCATCTACGACAACTTCGTTCGCGGGACGCACGAGAATCTCGAAAAGGTCCTGAACGATCCACGGGTCTCGATCTTCGACGTCGGCGGCGATATCACGCAAACCGATCTCCTGAACGCCGCCCTCAAGGGCGCCGATGGTGTCTTTCATTTTGCTGCGTTGTGGCTCTTGCAATGCCACGAATTCCCCCGCGCTGCGTTCGACGTGAATATCGGCGGCACCTTCAATGTCTTGGAGGCATGCGTCCAACAGGGTGTGAAGCGCCTCGTCTATTCGTCGTCTGCATCGGTCTACGGCGATGCCGTTGAAGAACCGATGTCGGAAGACCATCCGTTCAACAATCAAAATTTCTACGGCGCAACGAAGATCGCCGGCGAGGCGATGGCGCGGGCTTATCATCACCGCTACGGCCTTTCGTATGCCGGTCTGCGCTACATGAATGTCTACGGGCCGCGCCAGGATTACCGAGGCGCCTATATCGCGGTCATCATGAAGATGCTTGATGCGGTCGATCGGGGCGAACCGCTCAAAGTCTATGGCGATGGCAGCCAAGCCTATGATTTCGTGTATGTCGGCGACTGTGGTCGCGCCAATCTTTGCGCGATGAAAGCGTCGGTCGACGATCGCTTTTATAATGTCGGCACCGGCAAGCGCACTTCGATCAAGGAACTAGCCGAAATGGTCAATCGCCTCACCAATAACCCCGGCGGGATTGAATATGTTCCCGAGGGGCAGACCTTTGTTCGCAACCGAATCGGCGCGACCGAGAATGCCTCGAACGACATCGGTTTCAACGCGAGCGTCGAACTGGAAACCGGTCTTCGCGAATTGATCACCTGGCGCAACGCCCACAAAGAAGCGGTCGACGCCCGACGGGCCGCTGCGGGCTAGCGTGTGACGGAACCGGCGCGCCGCAATATAGCGATCGCTCTACCAAGCACCGGAGAGGAAGAGTGGCTCGCGCTGCGCGAGTCGATCGAAACCGGTTGGCTTAGCCAAGGCCCCAAAGTAAAGGCCTTCGAGGATGCCTTTGCGGCGCGACATCAAGTTGCGCACGCGCTCGCAACGACCAGCTGCACCACCGCGCTTCATCTGGCGCTGGCCGCGGCGGGTGT
>CALJDF010000005.1 GCA_938023835.1 uncultured Alphaproteobacteria bacterium | reverse complement strand
GGAAGTTCCCTGTTGAACCCGCGCGACGAGCCCCCTAAATTGCGCCACTATCCGGGAGGGTACGCCAGCATCGCCGATCCACTTGAAGGACGGCAGCGCGACATAGAATCGCTATGGCTGATGAGATTTTAGACGTTCAGGGTTTGACGAAGCGGTTTGGTCCGCTGACGGCGGTTGATCGCGTCTCGTTCAAGGTGCGAAAGGGCGAGGTTCTCGGCTTCTTGGGTCCCAACGGCGCCGGCAAATCGACGACGATGAAGATGATCACCGGCTTTTTGTCGCCCAGCGAAGGGACGGCGGTGGTCCATGGCGCCGACGTGGCCGCGGATCCGATCACGGTAAAGAGCCACATCGGCTATCTGCCCGAAGGGGCGCCGCTTTATGGCGACATGACGGCGCGGGCGCTGCTCAATTTCGTGGCTGAAATTCGCGGCATGTCGAAGCCCGAGCGCAAACGCCGAATCGAGGAAGTTATCGATCAAGTGCACCTTGAAGAGGTGATCTTTCGACCGATCGAGACCTTGTCCAAGGGGTTCAAACGCCGGGTCGGTCTGGCGCAAGCGATCTTGCACGACCCGGAACTGCTAATCCTCGATGAGCCGACCGATGGTCTCGACCCCAATCAAAAGCACGAGGTCCGTACGCTGTTGCAAAAGATGGCAGCGGACAAAGCCATTGTTATTTCGACCCATATCCTGGAAGAGGTCGATGCGGTGTGTACCCGCGCGTTGATCATCGCGCACGGCAAACTGCTGGCGGACGGCACGCCGGAAGAGCTGCGGGCGCAGTCGACGACGCCGAACAGCCTGTCGGTACGGGTCGCCGTGGCCCAGGCCGAGCAGGTCCGCGGCAAGCTTCGGGCCACGGCTGGTGTCGGTTTTGTCGAGATCGTCGGCAAGGTCGACGGCGTCGCCCACCTGACGGTGGCGCCGGACGGCGACGAAGACATTCTGGCCCGTGTGGCCGAATTGGTGCGCACCGAGGATGCCGGGGCCGAGCAGATCTTGGCGATCCCGGGCAGCCTGGACGATGTGTTCCGTGAGATCACGCAAGGGCAGGGGGGGCGTTCCAATGCGTAACACCCTTATTGTGACAAAGCGGGAACTGGGCGCCTATTTTTCGACCCCGGTCGCGTATGTCTTTCTGGTGATCTTCCTCGCCGCGATCGGCGCGTTCACGTTTTACTTGGGGGCCTTCTTCTCGCGCTCGCAGGCGGATCTCCAGCCCTTCTTCTCCTTCCACCCCTGGCTCTATCTTTTCTTGATCCCCGCGATCGGTATGCGGCTGTGGGCGGAGGAACGAAAGACCGGAACGATCGAGCTGCTGCTTACGTTGCCGGTCTCGACCTTCCAGGTCGTTTTCGGGAAGTTTCTGGCGGCGTGGCTTTTCACCCTTCTCGCGTTGGCGCTGACATTTCCGATCTGGATTACGGTCAACATCCTGGGCGATCCCGATAACGGGGTCGTGGTCGCGAGCTATGTCGGCTCGTGGTTGATGGCCGGCGCATTCCTCGCATTGGTCGCCTGTCTCTCGGCGCTGACTAAAAACCAAATCATCGCCTTCATCGTCGGCGCAGCGGTGAGCTTTTTATTCCTGATGGCGGGCCTGGACATCGTGCTCGGCGCGTTTCGGGCCTGGGCGCCGGATTGGTTCGTCGACATCGTGGCGTCGCTTAGCTTTCTCACCAACTTCCAGCTCATTTCGAAGGGCGTCATCGACCTTCGCGAGATCGTGTTTTTTGTGTCGATGATCGGCATCTTTCTCTTTGCCAACACCGCCATCGTCGACCTCAAGAAATCGGCCTGACCATGTCGAACGATACAAAACCGACGTTTCGTTTGGATCGCAGCACGATTGCGGTTACTTCGATCGTGCTGGCGATCGTGTTGTTTCTATCGATCAACATCATCTCCAACACCGTGTTTCGGAGCGCCCAACTCGACCTGACGGAAGATGCGCTGTTTACGGTTTCCGACGGTACGCGTGAAATTCTTGGCTCCTTGGACGAGCCGGTAACGCTCAAGTTCTACCGCTCTGAGTTGGTGCAACAAATTCCGGCCCTCGCCGCCTATGCGACACGGGTCGAGGAATTGCTTGAGCGCTACGCCGGGTTGGCCGGCGACAAAATCAAACTTGAAAAGTTCGCGCCGGAACAGTTCTCGGTTGAAGAGGACCAGGCGGTCGGCTTTGGTATTCAGGGCGTGCCGGTGAGTGGGGCAGGCGAGGTGATGTATTTCGGCCTCGCCGGCACGAACTCGACCGACGACGAAGACATCATTCCGTTCTTCACGCCCAGTCGCGAGGCGTTTCTCGAATACGACCTTTCGAAGCTCGTGTTCAACCTGTCCAAACCCGGCAAGACCGTGGTTGCGATGATTTCGTCGCTCCCGATCGCTGCCGACCAGGCGCGCCGGTTTGCGCCCTGGGTTGCCTACGAGCAGGCGCAGCAGTTCTTCGACATTCGGATCATCGGCGGCAACGTCAAAAGAATTAGCGACGAGACCGACCTGGTATTGCTCGTTCAGCCGACCTCGTTAAGCCCAACCACGTTGTACGCGATCGATCAATTCGTGATGCGTGGCGGCAAGGCGCTGATCTTCGCCGATCCGCATGTCGAAGTGAATCCGCCGCCGCCACCGCAGCAGGGGCAACCCTATACGCCGCCACGCGGCCACGCGCTTGGGCCGCTCCTGGACGCCTGGGGTATCGACGCCAGCCCCGACGGTGTTGTGGGTGATCGCATTGCCGCCCAGCGGGTCGCTGCACTTTCGGGCGGTCGACGTGTCGTCACGGAATATCTCCCGTGGATATCGCTTGGCCCGGTGAGCATCAATCGTGACGATGTCGTGACGCGCGATTTGGAGCGCATCAACTTGATTGCAGCCGGTCGCGTTGGCGTGAAAGACGGTGCGTCACTGACAATGACGCCGCTGCTCTTTTCCAGCGAGCAATCGCAGGTGCTCGACCTCGAAGCGATCCGACCCAATCCAAACCCCATCCAAATTCTTACCGATTTCGAGGCCTCCGGTGAGGTCTTGACCTTGGCGGCCCGATTCACCGGCGCCGCCGCATCGGCGTTCCCGGATGGACCGCCACCGCGCGATGATAGCCGCACCGAAACCGGCCCGGACCCTGAACTCGTTGCGGAGCATCGGGCGCAGTCCGACGGCCCGATCAACGCGATTGTTGTTGCCGACGCGGATCTTCTGGCCGATCAAATATGGATGCAGGGCGGCGGCGGGAGCCAAGCCGTCCCGGTCGCCCAGAACGGCGATCTCTTCGTCAACATGTTGGACAATCTCGCCGGTTCGGCGAGCCTCATCGGGTTGCGTGGTCGTGGGTTGTCGGCCCGCCCGTTTACGCTTGTCGACGACATTCGCCGGGACTCCGAATTGCAATTCCGCTCCAAAGAGCGTGAATTGCTGCAGAACATCGAAGACAGTCAGCGGCGCATTTCCGATTTGCAGCAAACCGACGAAGGGCAGTTCATCCTGTCGGCGGAACAGCAAAAGACGATCAGCGACCTGCGCCGCGACATCGTGCGCAAACGCGCCGAACTCCGTGAAGTGCAGCATGCGTTGCAGGAGGACATCGATCGCCTTGATGCGACCCTAAAGGTCATCAACATCGGGGCCATTCCGCTCTTGATTGCGCTGGTCGCTTTGCTGCTGTTTTTCGCCCGACGTGCGCGGTTTGGCCGCAGAATACGCAGCACGCGCGGCGAAATGGCGGTGACCGGAGGGCGTGCGTCATGATGTCCATGAGGGGGTTTGTTGTCCTGGCCGGGCTCACGGCCATAGCGCTCGTTGGCGCGATCTTCGCACTGGCCTGGGAGTCTTCCCCGGTTACGGTTGTCGGCGATCGCGAACCCGCTTTCCCCAATCTCGTTGAACGCATCAACGACGTCGGTGCCATCGAAATCACCACCAGGGATCATCGCTTTACGGTAACGGGCGAGGGCGAGCAGTGGGGGATCGAAGAGAAGAACAACTATGCCGTTGAGCGCGAAACCGTCAGGAATTTCATCCTAGAGGTCGCAAACCTGCGGCTGGTCGAAGGCAAGACGACAATTCCCGATCGGTACGTTCACCTACACGTTGAGGATCCCGAAGCCGAGGAATCGGAATCGCGCGGCATCCGAATTCTGGCGAACGACGGCGCGCTCCTCGGTGCCGGGGTAATTGGCCGTCGCAAGTTCTTCCTGTACGTCGACGGTCGTGGCGGCACGTACCTGCGGCGAGAAGGCGATGCCCGCGCCTGGCTCGCGGAAGGTGAGGTCAACTTCGGACGGACCCCATCCGACTGGCTCGATCGCACGGTGTTTCAACTCGATCCAAAACAGGTCAAGCGGTACACCATTCGGCATCCCAACGGCGATGCGGTGGTGGGTGAACGCGTCACGGCGGGCGAGAAAGTCGAGATCGTCGGTTTGCCCGACGATCGGGAATACAAGACGGACAACGAAGCGGATCGTCTTGCGTTGGTGGTCGAGCGGTTTGAGTTTGCCGACGTCGAACCGGCGCCCTATCAAGACTTCGCGCGCGACGATATCCCGAAGCATTTGACGACCTATGAGTTTTTCAATGGGTTGATCGTCAATTTTGAGGTGCTCACCCTGCCGAAGCCCGAGGACGCCAGCCGCTTTGACGAACCGCCACGCTGGGCACGCGTCACCGTCGAGGTTGCCGCGGATGCGCCCGAAGACACCCGCGCCGAGGCAACCCGGCAAGCGTTGGAAGTCGGGCAAATGGTTAAGGGCTGGGAGTACAGGCTTGAAGAACTCGACGGCCTTCGGACGACCAAGGCGCTGGAAGATATGTTGAAGCCCGCCGAAGAGTCCTGACGCGCCGTTCTTGGCGCTGCTACGGCGGCGTTTCCTCAATCACACACGACACATCCGCTTGCGCATCCCCGCGCAACAGGTGACTCTCTTCGCTATGGGTCCACTCCAAGGAATACGCATCATTGAGATCGCCGGGATCGGTCCGGCGC
>CALJDF010000004.1 GCA_938023835.1 uncultured Alphaproteobacteria bacterium | reverse complement strand
AAGAGGCCGTCAGGCTGTCTGGATTCCCCGACGACGTATTTTCCGAACTGGAGAAGCTCGGCGCCATCCCTAAGCCCCTACCCGCACCCAAAACCGACAGAAAACGTCCAGTAGTGCGCTACCATCGGGTGGCCCTGAAAGAAGCCTTTGACGGCCTGGCCCGTCGCCGGGTTAGCATTTCGTCCGACAAACGGCTTTTGGACGAGGGGCTGGGGGGATGCTCGTGAAACTGCCTGCCTACATGCAGGTCAAACAACTAAAGCACGGCCCGGCGTACTAACGGGTGCCAACGAAGAAACTCCGCGCGTCGCTCAACACGAAAGGCGACGCCTTCCCATTCACATCGGAGACCCTGCCGAATGAACTTGGTGCGGCGGTCAGCCGCGCCGAAGCGATGAACGCCCTCGTCAACGAGTGGCGCAACGCTGTCAATAGTCACGCGCTGATTCCTGGTTCCATTTCTGCGCTCATTGCGAAGTATCAGACAGATCACCGCTACACCCGGCTGGCCGAAAGTACCAAAGAAAACTACGACCGGGGATTGGCCTTGGTTGAAAACCACTCCCTCGATAGCGGCGCCCGACTTGGTGATTTGCAAGCAACCGCTATAACCCCGGAACACGCCGACAAGATTTACGAACGACTGCAAAAACGAACTGACGGTCGCGAGCGATTGACGGTTGCCCACGACGCCATAAAGGCCATCCGAAGGGCATACGCCATCGGGATGCGCAAGATGCTGGTGAAATCGAACCCTTGGCGTGAAATGGGTATACAGAGTCCGGAGGGGGGCCGCTGGCCGGTTCCGAGGGAATTGGTCTACCGACACGCCAGGAAGGCCGAAGAAATGGGTTTCCCGTCCGTCGCCCTAGCTGATGTCCTCGCATTTGAACTGTGCCAACGTCCAGGGGATGTCCTGAGGACGATTCCGTGGTCCGGCTATCGAGAGGCCCACCTGGGTCCAGAAATCAGAGTCCGGCAAAACAAGACCGGCCAATGGATTTGGCTACCGCTGTTCGATGAAGAGGGCGAACTTTACCCCGGCCTTGTCGAAAGACTTGAAACCACCCCTCGAAGGGGAACGCTGATGGTGATGCGCGACCGACCCGACCCCAAAGGAAATGAATACCTTCCGCACACTTCGCGAACCTTCGCGAGGCAATGGCGGACGATTGCCGATGCAGCGGGGCTGCCCAAGAAGGCAACGTTTCATGGGCTTCGACACGGGGGTCTCCAGGAGTCGGGAGATGCCGGGGCGACGGATCGCGAGATCAACGCCGCGGGGGGCCATTCCGACGGAAGGACCTAAAACATTACATTCGGGGTAGCGCAGAGCAGGCCAGAAATCTTGCTCGGAAGCGCCGTGCCTGGGTCCAGGCCGGAACAAAAATGGGGTGAAGTCAGAAAGTGTTTAGAAGTCGAGTCAGAAAAAGTGGTGACCCCAACGGGAGGCGCCGAATACTCTAACTTACCTTGCAACTTCAACAACATAGCGGGTGTTCATCTGCTGAGGTTGTACCACCACGTTGTACCACCTTCCTCCCTACGAGCCGACGAGGCGAACGTAGGGCAAAGTGCGTCCTTTCGTGGGTGTAGAGCACGCCACCTACCATTCCGTGGAGGGCCGGAATCAGGTAAGGAAATCGGCCAAGATCTTGGTGATATGCGCCGCATTGAAGGCGGCCCTTACCTTCGAGGTACGAGCACATGAATATTGAAGGTCGGACGGTTTTGATTACGGGTGCCAATCGCGGCATTGGGGCGGCGTTGACGGTTGACGCGCTTGACCAAGGGGCCGCGCAAGTGTTTGCGCTGGTTCGGGATCGAAACAACATGTCTTGGTGCACTGACAAACGAGTGACGGCACTGCAGGCAGACATCCGTGATTTCGACGAAGTCCAAGCGGCGAGCAAAGACGTGCCGCAGCTGGACGTCATCATCAACAATGCTGGTATTCTACGAAACCAACCGATCGTCGGCGGTAGCGACGCCGCTTTGAACGCCCGAGATGAGATCGAGGTGAATTACCTCGGCACGCTCAATGTCGTGAACGCTTTCTGGAAGACCCTCACCAAGGAGGCTCTAGATGGTGAGCGCAAGAAGATCGTCAACGTTATGTCGACCTTAGCGAAAGTCACCTACCCGTTCTGCGGCACCTATTGCGCGAGCAAGTATGCCGTGTTGGCGCTCACGCGGGGATTGCGCGCGCAACTTGCACCGTTGGGCGTCGATATCGTTGAGGCCTATCCAGGCTTGACCGACACGGACATGACGCAAGGTCTTGATCATTTGCCGAAGGTCTCTGCATCGGACGTCGCGACGGCAATCATCGGCGCGCTGATCAACGATTTGCAGGAAGTCTACATCGGGGCCGACTCTGAGGAAATGCGAGACGCTTTGGCGAAGGATCCCGAGGCCGCTCAAACCGAAGCGGATCAGTACATGCCGGAGCCCTTAGTCTGACCCAACGTTGTGCTGGACGCTTAGTTCTTCGATCTTGAGGCGGATGGTTTTGTCGAACGTTTCGAAGCGCGAAGAAGTGCTGTCTGCGTGTGTGAGCGCGTCCAGGTTGGAACAACGCACTTTGACATCGTCCCGGTCCGTCAGCTCAGGATGTGACGCGCGGCAGGTGTCGTTGGCATGACGACACCGCGTGGCCAGGAAGCAACCCGTGGGCAGGTTGATAGGGCTGGGTATTTCACCCTTTAGACGCTCTTCGCTCTCGCTGTAGAGACCTGGAAGCGGCAACAGCACCGCATCGAGTAGGGCAGCGGTGTATGGATGTTTCGGTCTTGTGAAGACCGACTCTGTTTGCCCGACTTCCACGATTTCGCCGAGATACATCACTGCCGTCACGTCCGTAACTGACCGGACCGTGCTCAAATCGTGGGATATGAGGAT
>CALJDF010000003.1 GCA_938023835.1 uncultured Alphaproteobacteria bacterium | reverse complement strand
TCGACGAGCTGCCGGAATTCGCAGGCCCGGTGCTTGAATGGTTGCGCCAACCGATGGAGACCGGCTCGGTGTCGATCGCCCGCGCCAACACGCATGTGACGTACCCCGCGCGCGTGCAGCTCGTGGCGGCGATGAACCCGTGCCGTTGCGGGCACTTGGGCGACGAAGGCCTGGCCTGCGCCCGCGCGTCGCATTGCGCCGCGCAATACCAATCCCGCATCTCGGGCCCGTTGTTCGACCGTATCGATTTGCACATCGAGGTGCCCGCGGTGGCGGCCAGCGATCTCTCGCTCCCGGCCTCGGCTGAAGGCTCCGCCGAAGTCGCAAGCCGCGTGGCGCAAGCGCGCGCCATCCAAACCGCGCGCTACCAAAGGGATCAAAACGGCAAACCCATCCGCACCAACGCCGAGGTCGACGGCGAACGCCTGATGGCCGTCGCCACCCCCGACGCCGGCGGCGCCGACTTGCTTGCCACCGCCGTCGACGCGATGAAACTCTCGGCCCGCGCCTATCACCGCATCCTGCGCGTGGCCCGCACGTTGGCCGATCTCGAAGGCACCGACGCGGTACGCCGCCCGCACATCGCTGAGGCGCTGAGTTATCGGCGGTTGAGCATGCGCGCGTAGCGCAAAGCGCGCCGCCCGCACATCTTTTCTCTGCCTTACCGCGCCGTGGGTTTGAACCAGTCTTCGTCTTCGAAGAGGCCCCAGATTTTTTGCACGGCTTGGCCGCCGCGGCGGGTGACGTTGTCTTGGTCGTCGACCACCAGCTCGCCGTCCATGATCTGGAAGTTGCCGTCGGTCATAACATTGCGCACCGAAAGGCCGTGCGCGTAGAGCAGGTTTTTGAGGGGCTCCGGCGGCAAGGCGCCGGTGCCGACCAACAGGCCCGAGACACCGACGCTGATCAAGTCGGCCTTGGCCCCCGGCGCGATCCGACCCAAGTCGGGCCGGCGCAGGCCGTCGGCCGCAACGTGGGTGACACCCGACACCGCATCCCAAATCGTCGGCTTTTTCATCGGGAACGCGCTGGTGTCTTTGGTCAGGCTCTCGCGTGCTTGGCCTTAGATCACGGCCAGTTTGATGTTTTCGATCATGTCGTTGGAGTGGGTGTCGATGCCGACGTTGGTGGCGACGCCCGCGCCCAACGCTTCGGGGAAAGGCTGGGTGCCGCCGCCAGCCCCACCGCCCGACGGGCAATGGCTGTAGACCACACCGTGCGATTTGAGGATCGCCGCATCGTCCTTCCAGTCGACGCCGTTCATGTGCGCGCCGAACACCGGCACATCCAACAAGCCAAGCTGCCGCATCCATTCGACCGGGCTCGCGCCCCACAGTTTTTTCACCGTGGCGGTTTCGCGGGTCGACTGGGCCAGATGGATATGGATGCCGTTGCGGAGTTCCTTGGCGCCGGCCAAATAGGCCAGCATGGTTTCCGGCGTTTGGGTGTCGGTCGCGTGTGGCCCGAGTTGCGGCAAGATGCGGCCGTCTTCGGCGCGGTTGTTGCGGCGCCCGAATTCAAGGTTGGCTTGAATTTCCTTCAGCGTATCGGGCACCGAGTCGTGCAGCGTCTGATCGTCCTGTCAGAACCAGATCGGGAACAGGCGCAAGATGCCCGGCACCATGCCGCTCGGATAGCCGCGCACGCCCCACTTCTTGGCAACGCGCACGTAGGATTCGGCCTGACGTAGGCTGAGGCTCATTTTAACATGCGTCGTGCTGCCGCCGCGCAACAGCTCGGCCATGTTGAACGCGGTCAGCGCATCAAGCTCGGAATCCGACAAAGGTTCGACGTGGATCAGCGGCCGCGCAAAAGAGCGCCCGCCTTCGATGATGCCGCGCGTCGGTGTGGCACTACAGCAATGGGTATGGCCGCTGATCATGCCCGGCATGACCAATTGATCGGGCAGCTTCACCCGATCGAACGATCCCCGAATGGGGCCCTCGTGCACCTCTTCGACGCGGTCGCCGCGGACCAAGACCGAGGCATCGCGCAGCACCGTCATCTCGTTGTTGCGCCACGCCAAAACCTAACCGGCTTCGATGACGAACGGGCCGCGCGGCAGACGCCTGTTACCAACCCGCGGCGACTGCGCTTGCGCCGGGCCGGCGAGCCCGGCCAGGGCGGCCGCGCCGCCGGCGGCGGCCACGCCGGTCATCACGCCGCGGCGACTGATCCCCGATGGCGGCGTGGCCGCCTCGTGATCGTGGTCGCCGTGCATGCCGCCGCAAATGAAACAGGAGCCCGCGAGATCCGAACGCACGTCGTCATGGTTGTCGGTCATGGTCATTCTCCCTTTTCCCGGGAAAAAGCTAGGTCCTGCGAGGGGGAGAGTCACCGGATGGTCGGTTGGCAGAACGCGTGACGGGCAACCCTAGTCCTACCGCCCACAAACGGCACAAAATCTGCTAAACAGGCGCGGCATTATTCGGGGAGGGGTTCATGGAATTTTGGCAAAGCCTGATTGTTTGGCTGCATTTGTTGTTGTTCGTTTATTGGCTCGGCGGCGACATCGGCGTTTTCTACACAAGCTTCTTTCGCAATAACCCGAAATACGATGTCGAGACACGCACGCTGCTGTCGCGCATCACGGGCGACATCGACATGGCGCCGCGCACCACGATGGTGCTCATGGTGCCGACCGGGTTTTCGGTCGCGGCGATTCACGGTTACCTGACGATTTCGTCGACGTGGCTGATTGCGTTCTGGATTTTCGGCGCGGTGTGGTTGGCGCTGGTGTGGTGGCTGCACCTCGAAAAAGACGCCGCGAAAAAAGCGCCGTGGGCGAAGTTCGATCTGCGGCTGCGCTGGGTCTTGATGCTGACCTTCGTCGGGATCGCGATCTCGTCGTTCATCAGCAACCAACCGATCACGCAGAACTTCGTGGCGCTCAAGCTTCTGATCTTTGCCGGCACGATCGGCTGCGGTATCGGCATTCGGGTCGCGGCCCGGCCGTACATTGCGGCGTTCACCGAGATCAAAGCCGAGGGCTCGACGCCCGAGCGCGAGGCCACGCTGCAAGCCTCGGCCAAAGCGGCGCGCAATTGGGTCAAGGGGATCTGGGTGCTGGTCGCGTTGGCCGCCTTTATCGGGACCTGGCAGCCCGGTTTCTAGCGCGGTCGTTGGACCCCATCGCGGCCGCCCGTTAGGATTCGGGCGGCCGTCACGTCTGGAACGCCCTTAAGGACCCCCGCCCATGCTGGATGCTCAAACCCTTTGGATCATGGTCCACGTCGTCTTGCTGGTGTACTGGCTCGGCGCGGACATCAGCGTCTTCTATTCGTCCTTCCAACTCATCAAGACGGAAAACTCGCCCGAAACCCGCGCCGCCATCGCCAAGGTTCTGGGTTTCGTCAACGCGTTTCCCGGCATTGCATCGATCTTGATGTTGCCGGTCGGTTTGATGTTGGCGAACGGCAAGGGCTTGTCGCCGATTTCCGGCGGATGGTTGGCGATCGTTTGGCTCTTGGCCGGGGTGTGGTTGTTGATCAGCGTGTCCGCCGCCTCGCAACGCGGCACGCCGCTGGGCAAGACGTATAGCAATATCGATCTGTGGATTCGTATTGTCCTGATCGCCGTGCTGACGATTGCGGCCATCGCCTCGCTCGGCGGCGGCGGCCTGTTTGCCACGAACTGGCTCGCGCTCAAGGTCCTTCTGTTCGCCTTTGTCCTGGTGTGCGGTCTTGGCATCCGCTTCACCTTCGCCGGGCTCGGGCCGGCCTTTGGGCGCTTCATGGCCGAAGGCTCGACGCCGGAGACCGAAGCGGCGCTGCGGGTCCCGGTGATCCGGGTCAAACCTTGGGTGCTTGCGCTGTGGGCGGGGCTTGTCGCGATGTCGTTGCTCGGCACCGCGCAGCCCTCGTTGTAGGAGGCGATCATGGATTGGCAGGACATCTTCAAACTCCTTCACGTGCTGACCTTCGTCTATTGGGTCGGCGCCGATCTCGGCGTGTTCTATTCGGCGCGCCTCGTGGTCAACCCGAAGTATTCGACCGAAACCCGCGCGACGCTGCTCAAGGTACTGGCCTGGATCGACATGATCCCGCGCTACATGCTGCTGCTGACGTTTCCTGTGGGGGCCACGTTGGCGGCCAACCTCGGCTACTCGGCCATCGATGGCGTGTGGCTCTACCTCGTATGGATCGCGGCCATCGCCTGGCTGATCATGGTGTGGCAGATCCATAACCGCGAAGGCACCGACGCGGCCAAACGTCTGACCCGCCTCGACCTCATGTTGCGCTTTGTCTTTATTGCGGCGCTGGCGATCCCGGCGATCACCTCGCTGGCCGGGAGCGGGCCGTACGAGACCGAGTGGCTACCGATCAAGATCTTGCTGTTCGCCGGGGCGGTCTGCTGTGGTGTCGGTATTCGCGTCACCTTCACGCCGTTCGGGGCGGCCTTCGGCAAGCTGATGACCGAGGGGTCGTCGCCCGAGATCGAAGGGCAGATGACGCGGTCGCTCAACCACGCGGTGCCGTACGTCATCGGCATTTGGGTGTTCGCCGCGATCACCGCCTATATGGGGATGAACCACGAAATCCTTTTCGGGACCTAGCGCCGGCGTGCGGGTTTTGCGCCTCTGCGCGCTTGCCGGCGTTCTGGTCGTCGCCGCCACGGCAGCGCAGGCCGACCCGATGCACGGCATCGCCATGCACGGCGCGCCGAAATACGGCACCGATTTTACCCAGCTCAGTTACGTCAACCCGGACGCGCCCAAGGGCGGCGCGCTGCGGCGGGGCTTGCAAGGCACGTTCGATTCGCTCAACCCGTTCATCCTCAAAGGATCGCCCGCGGCGGGCCGCCATCATGTGTTCGAAAGCCTGCTCAAGCGGGTGTGGGATGAGCCGTTCACGCTGTACGGCTTGATCGCCGAAACCGTCGAAACGCCCGAGGACCGCCGCTGGGTGGAATTCACCTTGCGGCCCGAGGCGCGCTTTCACGACGGCACGCCGATTACGGTGGACGACGTCGTGTTTACCTACGAGACCTTGCGCGCCAGGGGCCGGGCCAACATGCGGCTGTTCTACAGCAAGGTGGCGAAGGTCGATCGCATCGGGGCGCGCGGCGTGCGCTTTACCTTCGATCCGGCGCAGGCCGATCGCGAGCTACCGTTGTTGATGGGCCTGATGCCGATCATCTCGAAAGCCTATTACGCCGACCGTACGTTCGATGAAACCACACTCGAGCCGCCGCTGGGCAGCGGACCCTATCGCGTGGCGTCCGTCGATCCCGGTCGGATCATCACCTACGAGCGGGTGGCGGATTATTGGGGCAAGGATCTCGCGATCAATCGTGGCCAGGATAATTTCGACACTATCCGCTACGAGTATTTCCGCGACGGTAACGTCTTGATGGAGGCGTTTAAGTCGGGCGCGTTCGATTTCCGCGCCGAGGGCTCGGCCGTGCAATGGGCCACCGGCTACGACTTCCCCGCCGCCAACGACGGTCGGGTGCGGCGCGAAGAACTGGTCAACCAACGTCCGGCCGGGATGCGCGCGCTGGTGTTCAACACCCGGCGCGATTTGTTCGGCGACCCCAAGGTCCGCGAGGCTTTGGGCTACGCCTTCGACTTCGAATGGATCAACGCCAACCTGCTGCATGGCGGGTTCGAGCGCACCACCAGCTTTTTTGCCAATTCGGAACTTGCCGCGCAGGGGGCGCCGTCGCCTGCCGAAATCGCCCTCCTCGACCGCTGGCGCGGCCAGGTGCCGGATACGGTGTTTGACGAGGCGCCGCTGCCGCCGGTCACCGATGGGTCGGGCAACGTGCGTCGCAACTTGCGGATGGCGCGGCAGCTGTTGCAAGACGCGGGCTGGGTGGTGCGCGACGGGGCCATGGTGCGGGCCGACGACGGCACGCCGTTTGCCTTCGAAATTCTGTTGGTCTTTCCCGAGAACGAGCGCATCGCGTTGACCTTCGCGCGCAACCTCGAACGTCTGGGGATCAAGGTCGGGGTGCGGACCGTCGATACCGCGCAGTACGAGTTCCGTCGCCAAACCTACGACTACGACATGATCATCCACACCTGGCGTATCTCGCTGTCGCCCGGCAACGAACAAGCGCATTACTGGGGTGCGGCGGCGGTGGACCAAGACGGCACGCGCAACTACATCGGCATCAAAAGCGCGGCGGTGGATTGGTTGATCGGCCAAGTGACGGCCTCGCGCGACCGCGCCGAACTCGTCGCCGCGATGCGCGCGCTCGACCGCGTGCTGCGCGCCGGTCACTACGTGGTGCCGCTATATCATCAACGCGTCGACCGGGTCGCTTATTGGGACAAGTTCGCCCGGCCCGAGGCCATCCCGACCTACGGCTTCGTGTTGGAAAGCTGGTGGGCGAAAGACGCCGCTGAGTAGCTAGGCCTTTCCGACCAACACCTTCAGGCCCGGTTTAAGCGCGAGGTCGCGCCGCAAGATCCGCAAGCCATGCTTGGCCAGCAGCCGCGTCAACGAGGCGCGGTCGAAGTAGAGGCAATGCGCCGGCGGATCGAACGCGTCCCACTGCGCAATGTTCTTGGGCCGCCGCCAATGCCCGATGTCGGGCGTCGTCAAATAAAGCCGCCCGCTTGGTTTCATCGCCTGCGCGATTGCTGCCACGAACGCATTGACGTCGGGCACATGCTCGATCACTTCGGCGCAGTAGATGATGTCGAACCCTTGCGCGGCATCAGGGTGGGCCGCGAGGTAGGCCTCGACCGTGCCGTGAAAAAAATCGTTTCCCGGATACTGCGCGCGGGCGTAGGCCACCGACTTGGGGTCGAGTTCGATGCCTTGCGGGGCGAAGCCGACCTCGCGCGCGGCCTGCACCATAAAGCCACCGCTGGCACCGACATCGAGCAATCGGGGTGCCGTGCCGGTTGCCAGTTTGCGCAACCGTCGGGCGCGGCCGCGCGACCGCCGCATTTTTTTGTCGACCTTGGCGAAATAGCCTTCGGTCGTACCGGCATAGGCGTCGTCGTAAAGCGCGGTGCTGTCGCCGGGTTGCGGCAGGGGGGCAAGGAAGACGAACCCGCAGCCGCGGCATGTCACCACAGAGAGCGCGTCTTTTTGGGCGAACGGCGCGTGGTCGTGCGCATCGCAAATCGGGCAAGCCGTTAAATCCACCATCGCGCGACCCTCTGCGATTCGTCCCGGTTGCGTCAAGCGCCGGTCGACCGGTTTGCTCAGGCGACCGGCCCCGGCTAAAGTTTGCGGTGCGAATGATCCCAGGAGGGAATGATGCGCAAAATCGGATGGATCGCTGTGGTTGCAGGTGTGGTCGCCTTTACCGGCCCCGCGCTCGCAGAAGGCTGCGGCGGTTTCTTTCATACGGCCAGTGAGAAGCAGATGACGACGGCTCAGTCGACGCCGCTGCAATCGAAACCGGCCGGACAAGACAAAAAGGGCTAGCCCCGCATTGTTTTGGAAAACGGGCTGCCGATCGCAGCCCGTTTTCATTTTGTCGCCACAATCTCGGAAATAGGATGCGCGTTAGGGGACGCCAGACTTCGGTGAAAATGCGCAGCTTGATTGAGACCGACCGTGATTTCCGCTGACGGACGATTCGAAGTTCGGCTGACTCGCGACCCTGCCGATATCGAGGCCGCGCAGCGCCTGCGCTATCACGTCTTCTATGAAGAAATGTCGGCCGAGCCGAGCCCTGAAATGCGCGAAGCCCGTCGTGACATGGATCGATTCGATTCGATTTGCGACCACTTGCTGGTTCTCGACCTTGAGCGACCCGTCGGCGACCAGATCGTCGGCACTTATCGGATGCTTTTGCGGGCCGACGCCGAGACGCATGGCGGCTATTACTCGGAGAGCGAATACGACATTGCAGCTTTCGTTGGCGGCTTTGGCGCGCGCAATGCCGCCGAGATCGGCCGCTCGTGCGTGCATGCCGATTACCGCAACCAGCGCATCGTCGAATTGCTGTGGCGCGGCCTCGCCCACTACTACCGCGACAACAATGTCGAACGGATCTTCGGCTGCGCCAGTTTCCCCGGTACCGACCCCGAGGCGTTGGCCCTGCCGTTGTCCTATCTCTATCACCACCATCTCGCGCCGCCGGAGCTTCGGGTTCGCGCCTTGCCGGCGCTGCATGTGCCGATGGACCGCATCGCCAAGGACGACATCAGCGCGCGGTCGGCGATCCGGCACGTGCCGGCGCTCATCCGGGCGTATCTCCGTTTGGGGGGTGTCTGCGGCGATGGCGCGGTGATCGATCATCAATTCGGGACGACCGATGTCTTCATGGTGCTGGCCATGGAGAATGTGCCGGAGAAGTATCACGACTATTTCGAGCGCGACACGCCAGGCTGACCCATGACAAAAAGACTGCAAGATCGCATCGCGATCGTCGTCGGTGCGGGCTCGATAGGGCCAGGCCTGGGTAACGGCAAAGCCGCGGCAATTCTCTACGCGCGCGAGGGCGCCAAGGTATTTGCCGTCGATATCAATGCCGACGCGGTCGAAGAAACCCGGCAGCTGATCGCCGACGAAGGCAACACCTGCATAAGCCACACCGCCGACGCGACCGATGCGAAATCGGTGCAGGGCATGGTCGAGGCCTGCATGACGGCGTTCGGGCGCATCGACATCTTGCACAACAATCTCGGGATCACCGAAATCGGCGGGCCGGTCGATTTGCCGGAAGCGCGTTGGGACCGGCTGATGGACGTCAACGTCAAGTCGATGTTCCTGGCCTGCAAATACGTTTTGCCGATCATGGAAGCGCAGGGCGCGGGCGTCGTGACCAACATCTCGTCGATCTCGGCCGAACGCTACGCGGGCTTTCCGAGCGTGGTCTACAACACCGCCAAAGGCGCGGTGAAACAGTTCACCCAAAACGTGGCCATGGAATACGCGCGCAAAGGCATTCGCGCCAATTGCGTGCAGCCCGGTCTCGTCGATACGCCGCTGGTCCACACCTTCAAGGATGCCTACCCCGGCGACTGGGACGAGGTGGTGCGGCACCGGCACGCGATGGCCCCGATGGGCCGGATGGGAACCGGTTGGGATATCGCCAAAGCGGCGGTGTTTTTGGCGTCCGACGATGCGGCCTACATCACGGGAGTCAGCCTGCCGGTCGACGGCGGTTTGTCCGGCATCTTCACGACCCCGACGGAAATGCCCGGTTCATGACAAAACGGTTTCAAGTGTCATAAAACTGTCATCGAACAGTCATACGGTGCCCCGGCGCCGATAGGGCGAAAAAATATCCCCCGGGGAGCGGGCGCATGGCCGTCAAAACGGCACTCGACAAAGATCTCAAAAAATATTCACGTCTCGAAAAGGCCCGCTACCGGGTCGGTCGGGAGAATTTCAACCTCGGGCTCGGCGTCCTGTTCCTGTTGGGCGTTCTGACCTTTGCGGTGATCCAAGCCGGATCCTTCCAGGGCAACGC
>CALJDF010000002.1 GCA_938023835.1 uncultured Alphaproteobacteria bacterium | reverse complement strand
CTCACCGCACGTCAAAGCGCCGCACGCCGGGACCAACATCACGGCCGACCGTTTGGCCCAGGCGGTGGACCGAAACGAAGTCTCACTCCTGTTCCAAGGCATCTTCGACGCCCAAGACCTATCCTGGCGCGGCGCAGAAGCGCTGATCCGGTGGAATGCCCCCGACTTCGGCACGGTGCTGCCGGGAGATTTCCTCCCCTTCGCCGAGAAGACCGGCCTGCTCTCGCCGATCACACGCAGTGTGCTACCGGAACTTGGCACTTTTGCTCACAAGGCACGCAAGCTATCGCAGCGAGACGACTTCTTCATCTCGCTCAATGCATCGCAAACGCAACTCCGCGACACGGCGTTTTCTTCTGACCTTCGACGGGATCTGGCTACGGCAGCGTTTCCCTTTGCGAATCTTGTGATCGAAGTGACTGAAGACTTTTCGCCCCTCGAGCCAGACCGCATGACAGCATGCACCGATCAGCTCGGCACACGCGACGCACGATTTGCACTGGATGACTTCGGCAGAGGCAATTGGTCGTTGGATCACCTTTGGCGATTGCCGTTCAGCTTTCTAAAGCTCGACCGTCGTTTGATCGCAAACATCGTCAAGTCACCTGATGATCGAAAGCTGCTTGAAGAACTTCTCGTCCTTGCCGGCGAACACGAACTCCGCACGATCGCCGAGGGCGTTGAGACGGTCGAGCAGGTTGAGCTTCTAGCGCGCATGGGAGTCGACGACCTGCAGGGTTACCAGCTTTCCATGCCTCTTACCGCGACCGAGTCGCTAGATTTGATTACCGCGGCGGCGGCTTAGTCGGTCACGAGGCGCCCGCGCTGCGGACAGAGTGCCGCGCAACTAATTGGGCCGCCGCGTCCTCCATCATATTGGGGTCTGGGGGTGCAAGCCCGAACCCCTCGCTCAGCCGATTCATGAAGTTCATTCGGCAACACAAGACGACCATCTCGTGATACGCCCGCTCGTCCCAGCCCGCGGCGATGACGGCGTCGGCGTCGGCCTGCGTCATCTTCGCGGGCTCTAGGGTTAGCTTGCGGACAAAATGAAGAACGGGCTTTAGGGCGGCGGGCACGTCAGCGGCCCCGATATCTTCCATGATCGAGTCGAGGACCGCGCCGTCGATGCCCCAGGCCTGGGCGATGATGCTGTGCGAGCCGAAGCAATACTGGCACGCGTTCAGCGCGGAAACGTAACTCACAATCAGCTCGCGCTCGCCGGGACTGAACGCCGAGGGGCCACGGTAGAGCCGTTCGCCGGTTTCGGACCAGCCCTCGAACAGATCGGCCACCGTGTCGAAAACCTCGCGGACACCCGCATCGGGCGCGTAAGATTTCAAGAACGGCATGGAACCTCCCGGCTTAACGTTGACCGGGTCCTGTATAGCATTAGTGTCAGAAATCGAACGAAGTGAGACGCAGGAATACGTCATGCATGACATCGTTATTCGCGGCGGCACGATCGTCGATGGCAGTGGTGCGGACCGGTTTACGGGCGATGTCGCGGTCGACGGCGAACGGCTCACGCAGGTCGGCGGCAAGGCCGGTCCGGGACGCCGCGAAATAGACGCCGCCGGGCAACTGGTGCTGCCGGGGTGGGTCGATGTTCACACGCACTATGACGGACAGGCCACATGGGACCCGATGTTGGCGCCGTCGTCGTGGCATGGCGCCACCACGATCATGTTCGGCAACTGCGGCGTCGGGTTTGCACCCTGCCGTCCGGAAGACCGCCCCCGTCTGATCGATTTGATGGAGGGTGTCGAGGACATTCCCGGCATTGTTTTATCCGAAGGCTTGAAGTGGGATTGGGAGAGTTTTCCCGAGTTCCTTGATGCGTTGGAGCGTCAACCGCGCACGATCGATATCGCCGCACAGGTACCCCACCATCCGGTGCGGGTTTTTGTGATGGGCGAACGCGCCCTCAATCATGAACCGGCGACGGCCGAAGACATCACCGCGATGCGAGACATCGCCGAAGAAGGTTTGCGTGCCGGCGCCTTTGGCTTCACGACATCGCGCACCGACTTCCACCGCACCTATAGCGGCGACAACGTGCCGGCCTATTTCGCCCATGTGGACGAGTTTCTTGGGGTCGGCGCGGCGCTTGGGGCGGTGGGTCGTGGTGCTTTCGGCATGTTGTCGGATTTCATCGACGAAGATCTCGAGTTCGATTGGATTCGGCAGCAAGCGCGCGAGCAGGGCCGCCCGGTTTGGTTCCTGCTGACGGATCGAATGAGCGATCCACATCGGTGGTCACGACTCATCGCGGGAGCACAGGCGGCGCAGGACGACGGGTTGCCGGTGGCAGCCCAGGTCGCTTGCCGACCGGTCGGCCTGATCCTCGGCCTTTTGACCTCGATGACCCCGTTTAGCGCCAAGCCGAGTTTTGCCGCCCTGGCCGACCTCGACCCGGCGACGCGCCTGGAACGGATGAAGGATCCAGCCGTGCGGGCGGCGATCATTGAAGAAGAGTCCGCGCAGCATCTGCTGGACCCGATGTCGCCGCCGCATCGCAACGCCATGACCCGGTGGGATCGGCTCTATGTGCTGGGCGACCCACCCGACTACGAGCCCGACGAGGACCGCAGTATCGCGCATATGGCGGCTGCTGCGGGGACCACGCCGGCCGCGTTCGCCTACGACTATCTCACCGCCGGCGATGGCCAGCGCACATTGTTCTTTCCGGTCACCAACTACGTGACCGGCGACCATGAGCCGATTCGCGACATGCTCATCGCGCCTGGGACGTTGGTCGGTTTGAGCGACGGCGGCGCGCATTGCGGGATCATCTGCGATGCCAGCATGCCGACCTATTTGCTGACCCATTGGGCGCGCGACCGAACGCGCGGCGAGCAACTGCCGCTCGAATGGCTCGTCAAACGGCAGACCGCGGACAACGCCGCGTTCTTCGGCTTTGACGACCGCGGCCGATTGGCGCCGGGACTGCGCGCGGATATCAACATCGTCGACCATGCAGCGCTCCAGCTCCGGCCACCGGAACTTGCCTATGACTTGCCCGCCGGGGGCCGCCGCCTCATCCAGAAAGTGGACGGTTACTCGATGACGGTGGTGGCCGGCCAACCGGTGTTCGAGCAAGGCGAACACACCCGCGCCCTGCCTGGAAAGCTCGTTCGCGCGGGCTAGAACAGATTCTTGATATTGGCTGATACCCTCCGGAACGCGACGGCCTGATCGCGCATTGCGCTTGGCGCAATCAATGGGCCGCGCGGTGCACAAATGCGCCGTTGCGCCGACCAATCCCGGAAGTGCCCTCGCCGCCGGCATTCAGTGGCAATGGGAGACATTCCCGCAATACCTCGATGCGTTGGAGGCCATGCCGCGCGCTTTGGACGTGGCCGCTCAAATCGGGCACGGCGCGATTCGCGCCTATGTCATGAAAGATCGTGCGCAACACGAGTACGCAACCCCGGACGACATTGCCGCCGAAGCAGACTTAGTGCGCGAAGCGCTGGAGGCCGGGGCCGCGGGCGTGTCGAAGTCACGCTCCTTGCTTCATCTAGATACGGCGGGCGAACTTGTGCCCGGCACCTTCGCCGACGAAGAAGAACTCCTGGCCTTGGCACGCGCGTTGGCCGACGCCGGTCACGGTGTTTTCGAAATGACCATCCGCGGCATCAGCGGCTTTGATGCGGCCGGGCCGCCCAATGAGATCAAGTGGATGCACCGTATCGCCAAGGAGACGGGCTGCCCGATTACTTTTCTGCTAGGCCAGGCCCATGACTATCCCGAGGTCTGGCGCACGGTCCTCGAGGCCTGTGAAACGGCCGCGCAAGACGGTGCGCAAATCTTTCCCCAAGTGTTCGGTCGACCCACCAACTATCTGTTCACGCTGGAGGGCATCCATCCGTTCTTTCGCTATCCGGCATTCGTCGAGATCGCCGACCTGCCGCGCGAAGAGAAGGTGCGGAAAATGCGGGAACCGGCGTTCAAAGAACGGCTGTTGTCGCAAACCAACCCCAACGACGATGCGTTCAACAACATCCTCAAGACGGCGTGGGCCGGCACCTATCCGCTCGCAGACCCGCTCGACTACGAACCGGACCCCAAGAATAGCATTGCCGAACAAGCCTGCGCCGCAGGGGGCGATCCGGCAGAGGTGGGATACGAGCACTTGTTGGCGGATGACGGCCGGGCCGTGTTGTATTTCACCGCCTTCAACTACGCGGCCGGCGACCTCGAGACGGTGCGCGAAATGTTGGTGCATCCGCTATCGGTGTTGGGAGGCAGTGATGCCGGCGCCCATGTTACATTCATCTGTGATGCCAGCGTGCCAACGTTCATGCTGGCCCATTGGGCACGCGACCGGCATCGCGGCGAACGCCTTCCCCTTGAATGGTTGGTCAAAAAGCAAACGCTCGACAACGCGGCGCTTTACGGCTTTAGCGACCGCGGCGCCCTCAAGCCCGGGCTGCGGGCCGACCTCTACATCATCGACTATGAGGGGTTGCGCCTTGACGTACCGTTCTTCGTGCACGACCTCCCCGCCTCGGCCATGCGCTTAATGCAAAAGGCGCGAGGCTATCAAGCCACGTTTGTGCGCGGCGAGATCGTCCAGGAGAACGGCGAAGAAACCGGGGCACGGCCGGGTCGGCTGGTACGCTCCTCGCCCTACGGCCCGCGCTAAAAAACGCTACGAGGTTGCCGGCGCCGCTATTTCCGAGCGGTCAGCATGTAGCGGTATTCGTTGCCCTGGTCGCCCACTTGAAGCAAATCCCGCCGGTCGCGATCGGGGGCGGTTGTGCGTTTGAGATATCCATCCGCCACGTCGCTGAAATTAGCGGCCTTCACCATCGCAACAAGGTCTAGCGCGCAGACGGCATTCCAAAACGGCTCGCCGTTGTAATACGTTTGCCAGCCCCGCATGACCTGGTCGTAGAGGCTCAAGTCCTTGTAGCGGACCGGCACTTCCATGTGGCAAATCGCACCACCATCGCGCAGGATGCGTCGGCACTCGGTGAAAATCCGGGGCGCGGCGGCAAGCGAGGTCTCGTGCATCATGTTGCTGGAGACGACGAGATCGAAATAGTCGTCGTGGTATCCGGTGTCTTCGGCGTTGGCGGCCTTGAAATGAATCGGGCGGCCCATTGCCTCGGCGCAGGCATGGGCATAGCGCACCATCGGTAAGCTAAGATCGATCGCGTGCACCTCCGCTTCGGGGAAGAAATCGACCAGCGCCGTTGTGGCATGGTCGACGCTGCAGCCCATGTCGAGAATGAGGCGCGGCTTGAGATCGGGATAGCGCGTTCGCACAAAGGAGACGATCAACCGCCCGTTGTCGTCCATCCCACGCTTGCCGTGGTGGTACATGAACGCGCCACGGTCATAGATCGCGCCGGCACGCAAATCCTGGTCCCCGGTGTCGTCGCAGTACCCGCCGGGCATGGTGTGAACATCGACCGCCTCGATGTACCGCGGTGGCTTGAACCCCTTCGGGATCGTGACGGAGCCACGACCTTTGTCGACCTTCCTAGCCTTGGCTTCGAGCACCTCGAGTTGACGATCGACGGTATCCTCGACCGACTCCCACATCAGTTCTTGGCCCAAACGCATCAGCGATCCCCACACCTGGTGGTGGGGCGCGCGTTCCATCGCCGCGCGAAGTTCTTGGCGCGACGCCGGTTCCCGGCCGTGGGCCTTGCGAAATGCCGGCACGACGCGATGGGTCATTTCGACCTTGTTGCCAGGTGTCATCTGGCGCGCGACGTGGGTCTTCAGCGCCAGCACATAATCCTGGCGAGACGCCTCATCATGGGTGGAAACCGGCATCATGGGGTGGATCGGTTGTGCCGCTATTTGTCCCTCTATCGCGCCGGTCCCTGGCGTTTTCGCGATCGCGGCGGGCGCTTGCCACCGGCCACATAGCGCGCGGTCCGACTGCTGAACGGCAACGGTATTGATTTCCTCGGCGCGGGGTCAACGAAGGACCGGTCGGCCCGGGTGGCAAAATCAGTGGGCGACCGGTGACGAGGCCATGGCCCGCTTGGCCAGCGTGCCGAAAATAAGACCGATCCCGGCCCAAAGAACCAGTTGAACGCTAAGCACAGCGACTCGGAAGTCCCAGAGAACGGCTGCCGGAAAATTCGTCGGCACATCGTTGATGTCGGGGAGCAACACATGGGCAACGGCGACGACGATGACGAACAAAGCAGCGCCAACAAGGGCGCCGTTCCAAACACCGATGCGTGCCATCAGCGATCGGCTGACCGACACCGACGACGCCATCGCGCCAATGGAGACCAACACCATCACCAAATAGACGACCGTTCGAAACCCTATTGTATCGGGATCGCCCACACCCGGCGGCGCCGGCGGATACTTGATTGCAGGAACGAGATTGACCGAAAGGAATGCAGCGAGCGCCAACAAGGCGGCCGTACCCCGTGGACCGATCGCCGGCATACGCCCATACACAAATGCAAACACAAGCGAGAGCAGCCCACCGAGAGCAACGCCAAAAAGCACCGTGACCGTCATCAAGCCAATGCCGGCTTGGGTTGCGCGGCTAACCTCCGGCGCTTGACCGGCATGATCGTGGGCAAGGTCGGTCTCACCATGGCTATGCCCACCCGAATGGGTTGCTTCAAAAGCAATGGCTTGGTCGAGCGCCGGTTCGCCAAACGTTCGCGCAAAGCCAAAGGCAATGAAGCCAGCGAGCGCACCCGCCAACAGGCCGCGTAGAAACAGCCGTCCAACCATCAGCCGGCGCCTTGGTTAGTGGCAGGGAATACCGATCAGATGGCGGCCGTCGTGGAGGAATTCGTGGATCGGGAGCCCTGACAGAAGAGACATGGCACCTTCTTCAACACCGACGAAATAGACCAGCGTGAGCATAAGAAGACCGCCCAAAACAATCCACGGGAGGGTCTCGCGCAGAGGAAGAGGTTGGCGGGTCGTCTCAAAAACTGTGTCGGTCATTTACTGGCTCCTGGGGATCACGCATCCCGATGGGCTACTTCGCAACCAAGAAGGGCCTGGCTATTCTGTGCTGGAATACTCCAACACGGCCAACAATGGCGCAGCTCTGCCGACATTTCACCGGCTTCTTCTTTCCGCATTATGCTCGCGGACGATAGGAGTGCGGTGCCCTTAGTGTCAAGATTCCGAGGCCCGTGCTGGTGGCAGCGTCAGAACACGACGGCGAAAACGTGAGCGGTAAGAAATGAGTATTAGAATTAGTTTGGTTTCGCACGCAACGACGGCGGGCCTTCGCGCGGCACGTTTGGCGGCCGACGACCCCCTCGATGACGTGGGCAGGGAGAAAGCGACGGCGGTTTCCATGCCCACCGCCGAGCGCGTCGTCTCTAGCCCCGGTCACGCCGCGCGGGACACAGCTGACGCCGCCGGGTTGGAGCCCTTGCCGGAACCACTCTTGACGGAATGTTCTTACGGGCGTTGGACGGGGCGCCGGTTCGAGGAGGTTGCAACACAGGAACCCGACGCGGTGGCGCAATGGATGAGCGATCCAACCGCGGCGCCCCATGGCGGGGAACCCTTAGCGGCCCTTCAGGCGCGGGTCGTCTCGTGGCTCGACCAGGCCGAAGAGCGACATACGCTCGCCATCACGCACCCTTCGATCATCCGCGCAGCCGTCGTCCACGTCTTGGGCGCGCCCTTCCCTGCGTTTTGGCGCATCGATATTGCCCCCCTTACCCTGACGGACTTACGCAAAGATCAAGGCCGCTGGTTGCTGCGCGCGACGGGCGTCCCACTCTAGCAGTGCCGTCGCGTGGGCGGTGCGCGCTTCGGATGCTGCAAGACGTGCGGTCGATATTGGCTGCACCGGTATCATTCTCTCTAATCACGGCGGCAGGCAGCCCGACGTTTCGCGTGCGGCCTAGAGAAGCGCGGCGCGCAGGCAGGTCGAGAGACACTTCTTGGAGGGATGCTGGGGGAGGATGAAGAAACGAGCCGCAAACCCTCTCAGGTTCGTAAATCGGTCCGGCTGGCGCCGTTGGGCTAGCGTGGCATCGACGGCACGTGGTCGGGATTGAGTTTTAAGTCGATGAGCAGCGGTCGGCGCCGATTCGGGATCGCGGCGCAGGCGGCCTCCAGGTCCTCTTGATTGCGTACCGTGTATCCCTCCCCGCCGAGCGCGGTCGCGACCGGGCCAAGGTCAGGCCAGTCGAAGCACGAGATAGCGGGATTCAGGTTTCGATTGCGGAACTGAATGTGCTCGGCGCCGTAGCTGCCGTCGTTACACACCACGACGATCAGGTCGACATTGTGGCGCACCGCGGTGTTGAACTCCGTCAGTCCGCCCAGCATGAAGCCGCCATCCCCAGTCACGAGCAACCCTGGCTTGTCTGGGGCCGCATACGCAGCGCCGATCGCATAGGACATGCCGAGACCGATCGAACCGAAGTGGATGCTGAAAACGAATGACCGCGGGTCTTCGACGCTGAAGGTCCGCCACGTCTCAATGATGAAACGTCCCGCGTCGGTCGTGTAGAGCCGATCTTGTGGCACCACCTCTTCGAGGCGGCGCAGCGACCGCGTCAGGTCCACTGTCGTTGCGGTCGACCGGTCGGTTCCCGTCTCGTGGGCGTTGTCTTGAAGCTGCGCCTTGATCTCCGCTGTTCGGAACCCCGAGCCGGGGATATCAGCCTCGTCGAGCCAGCGTACGAAGACATCTGCGGTCAGCGCTGCGTCTCCAACGACGCCGACGGTCGGCGCCGCAAAGCGGCCGATGTCAGCGCTGTAGAGGTTGCATTGGACGATCCGCTTATCCTTAACCAACGAGCCCTTGCCCGCGGTGAACTGGTTTAGGCTCGCGCCGAAGGAGACGATGCAATCGCTCTCCAGGAATAGATCGTTCGCGACTGGCGTGCTGAGCGTACCGCACACGCCGAGGTCATAATCGTGGCCGCGAAACAAGTCTTTCGCCTTCAGCGTTGTCGCCAGCATTGCGTCGGTGCGGTCTGCCAACCGGACTAACGCGTCTTTCGCGTCAACCGCGCCGCGGCCAGCCAGGATCACAGGCTTTTTCGCCGCCGCGATGACCCCTACCGCGTCGTCGAGGTCACGGCTTTCCGGGACCACCGCGCGATCATCGTAGACGCGGGTATCGATGGCTTAGTATTGGACGCCGAGCCACATGTATTCGGCCGGCACGTTGAGGGCGATCGGCCGACGTTCGAGCACGGCACGGCGGAGCGCCGTGCGCAAGTCCTCAAACACCGATTGCGGGGTGCGTACCTGCTCGAAGCCCGCACCGGTGGCGACGATAAGCTCGCGTTGCGCCACGTTTTGGAGGCTGTGCTTGTCGTCGGCCGCGGTTTCGCCGCACACCAATAGCAATGGCACCTGCGCGCGCACGCCCTCAATTAGCCCGGTCATGGTGTTGCTCACCCCGGGCCCATGGGTGACCGTCGCGACGCTGATCTTGCCGGAAACCACCGAGTAACCCAGCGCCATGACCGTCGCACCAGCCTCGTTTTCAGCCGCGACGTAAGTACCGTTGTAGTCCTCGACGTAGCTACGCACCATGAAGAGATTGCCATCGCCAATCAGCCCAAACATCGTGCTGTTGCCGCTGTCGTACAGCGCTTTCGCCAGCGCGGCATGAAAGGTCATTGTGGTGCCGTCCGCGTTTGCCATGGGTGTCCTCGGTGCTAAGAGCCAGAAGTTCCTATGAAAGAGTGCTGGCAGCACTTGCGCAAACCGGCGGGGCATCGCGTCACGAAGACGGGACTACGATCTCCTCGCCTCTTGAACAATCATTTCCATCCGGTCTAGGAATTTGGACCGATCGGTTTTGCTAAATGGGGGAGGTCCGCCTGTCATTTCGCCGGTTTCGCGCATCCCTTCCATTATCTTCCGTGTCGCAAGTGCCATACCGATATTGTCGTTGGTATAGGTGTTGCCATTAGGCTTGATAGCGAATGCACCCTCTTTAAGACAACGTCCCGCAAGCGGAATATCGTTCGTCACGCATATGTCCGCCCGTCCGATATGGCCCGCGATCCAGTCATCGGCGGCGTCGGCACCCTGATCAACAACGACAAGTCGTATTAGTGGATTCAGGGGCGGTCGGATTCCACCGTCACAAACTAGATAGGTTTCAATCTGGTGCCGTGTCGCAATCCGCTCGA
>CALJDF010000001.1 GCA_938023835.1 uncultured Alphaproteobacteria bacterium | reverse complement strand
CTCATGGTCGAACAAAACGCAAAAGACGCGCTGGCATTGGCCGACCGCGGGTATGTCTTGGCCCTGGGCCGCAATCGGCACGAGGACACGGGCGCCAACCTACTGGCCAACCGCGAGGTTGCGGAGATGTTTCTCGGCGGTTGAGGTTGACCCTAGGGCATAGAAATTGCCGGGTTGCGGCCCCTACACCACTGAAAATCTAACAAAGAACTAGCCTTTCGCGCGAACTTCCTTGGGGTGAAGCGCGCGCGTGTGCCAAGATCATCGCTTGCGTTCGAGGTCATCCAAGAATTCAATTGGATCGAACAAAAACCAGAGCCTAACAAAGGGAGGCTAGTCCCATGAGAACTTCAATTCTTCGGCGTTCGTTGCCGATCGTGCTCGGTGCCGCATTGGCAGCCAGCGTGAGCCACGCGTCCATGGCGCAAACCGTGAAGATCGGTTCGCTATCGGCCGTGACCGGCCCCATCGCCAATCTTGTCCCGCCGATCATCGAAGCGGAACAGCTTGCGGTAAAACAGATCAACGACGCGGGCGGCATTCTTGGCGGTCGCAATCTTGAGTTGGTTGTCGGAGATACCCAGTGCAATGCGCAAGCGTCGGTCGATGCTGCCGGTAAGCTGGTCAACGTCGAGCAAGTCGTCGCCATCGTCGGCGCGCTGTGCTCGGGCGCCAGCATCGGCGCGGCCAGCAACGTCGCCATTCCAGCAAACGTCGTCATGATCTCGCCGGCCTCGACGTCGCCGGAGATCACCGGCCTCGATGACAATGACCTTTTCTTCCGCACGGCTCCGTCTGACGCGTATCAAGGCATCGTCTTGGCCAAATACGTGAAATCAAAAGGCATCAACAGCGTCGCATTGACGTTTGTGAACAACGACTACGGCGTCGGACTCGCTTCGGCCTTCCGTGAAGCCTTCGTCAAAGAAGGCGGCAAAATCACGGGCGATCAAGTTCACGAAGACAAGAAGTCCTCGTATCGCTCCGAATTGGCGACCTTGGCCTCAGGCAAGCCCGATGCGCTGGTTGTCCTGGCCTATGCCGGCACCTCCGGTGTCACCATCCTGCGTCAAAGCCTAGAGAACGAGTTCTTCAAAAAGTTCGTTGGCGCAGACGGGATGCGAGACGACATCTTGATCGATCAGCTCGGAGAAAACTCGCTGAAAGATAGACTCCTGATCACGCAGCCGACGTCCAAAGCCAACCCCGCAAAGGACGCCTTTGACGCGGCCTTCGCGGCGGCGGGGGGCGACCCGAACTCGATCTTCGTTCAGCAAAGCTACGACTCGACCATGCTGATCGCGCTGGCCATTCAAAAGGCTGGCAGCACCGATCGGGCGGCGATCAAAGGCGCGTTGCGCGCGGTCGCTGGGCCACCGGGTGTGAAGGTTGGTCCGGGCGACTGGAAGAAGGCGGTTGATTTGCTCGCGAGCGGGCAGGACATCGACTACGAAGGCGCAGCCGGTTCCCACAACTTCGATGCCGCAGGCGATGTCGCCGGCGTCATCGGTGAGTACGGGATCGAAGGCGGTACCTTCAAAGAGATGGGCATCATCGACATCAACTAGTCGACGGCCTTTGAAATCGCCCCGTCCGTGGTTATTCCGCGGGCGGGGCTTTTTCTTGCGCGCGACCCGGCGGCGGCGCGAACTCGGCGGCGTCGATCTTGGGAAGTTTTTCCGGCAACAGCCCCGTCGAATAGCGTTGCAAAACGATTTGTAGTCCAAGCCCGATGAGGAAGATGCGCAAGAACGTTGCCCGCACCGCCCACTCGGGGGGCAGTTGCGATGTCAACAATTCGGTTGCCGACCACAAGGTCCAAACCGCCAGCGCGCCCAGCAATGCCCCCTTGTTGTTGCCGCTGCCCCCGATAATCAACATCACCCAGACGAGGAACGTGGTCATGAGCGGCTCGGTGGCCTCGGGCCCAATGAACTTGAAGAAGTGGCCGGCCAAGGCGCCACCCAGGCCCATCAAGGCCGCTCCGATAACGAAACCTTGCAGTCGAAACCCGGTCACGTTCTTGCCGATGGCTGCCGCCGCCGCTTCGTTGTCGCGGATGGAGCGCATGACCCGCCCCCACGGCGACCGGCCTGCGCGTTCCGCGAGCAAATAAGCGATCAGCACCACGAGGGCCACGACGCCAAGAAATGCTATCTGCGACCAAGGCTGGCTCATGCTCTCAAACGGGCGGGGAATATTGGAAATGCCGCGCGGCCCGTTGGTCGCCCAGATCTCGTTCTTGAGAATCAGACGGAAAATTTCCGCCACCCCAATGGTGGCGATGGCGAGGTAATCCGATCTAAGTCGTATGCACAGCCGACCGACGAGGTAACCAATCGCACCCGCGACGACGAGCGCGGCCAACAGGCCTAACGGGAAGGGCCAACCGAACCCGCCGATAAAGTTAGGTGAGTCGCCCGCCGTTAGAATGGCGCTGACATAGGCGCCAATCGCGAAAAAACCCGCGATGCCGGCGTTGAACAAGCCGGTGTAGCCCCACTGGATATTTAGGCCGATGGCAAGCACGCCATAGATCCCGGCCATGGTCAGCAGCGACACGCCGTAAAGCAGGAGCCCGAGCGCGAGTTGGCTGGTCATGTGAAGACCCGTCCGCGAAACAGGCCGCTTGGCCGCCAAATCAACAACGCAACCATCAGCGCAAAGGCAACGCCGGTCTTATAGCCAGGCGACAACAACGGTTCGACACCGATCCATGGATAACTGGATAGTTCCTCGGCCAACCCGATCACCAGGCCACCGGCGATCGCGCCATAGGGACTCCCGATCCCGCCAAGAATGGCCGCGGCGAAAATCGGCAGCAGCAAATCCCACCCCATGTTGGTGTGCAATTGCGTATCCATGCCGAGGAAAACGCCCGCGGTCGCCGCCAACCCGCCGCCGATGATCCACGTGGCGCGGACCACCTTCTCGGTCGGGATGCCGCTTACCTGGGCGAGGTCGGGCTCGTCGGCCATGGCGCGCATCGCCTTGCCGAGTTTCGAGCGCGACAGGAAGTAATGCAGCGCCACCACGATCACGATGGTCAGGCCGACGATCCACATGTGTTTTTCGGCAAGCCGCAGCGTGTCGAAAAAGATGATCGGCTTGCTAAACGTGCCGGAGGAGTAGGACTCGACCTTGACGCCCCAGAAAAGCTGCACGAGCGATCGGATCATGAGCGCGACACCGAACGACGCAATAACGAGGTAGATCGTCGGGCTGTTGCGGAACGGTTTGTAGAAGCTGCGGTCCAGCAAGACCGAAACGATCGCGGTCAGCACAATCGCCACCGGTAACGCGAGCAACACCGGAAAGCCGAACGTCGTTACGAAGAGCAGCGCGAAATACGCCCCCAAAGTGATGACGTCGCCATGCGCGAAATGCGCAAAGCGCAGGATACCGAACAGCATCGAAATCCCGATCGCGCCCAGCGCGTACATGCATCCCAAGACGAGCCCGGGAATAAGGTAGAAGTTGATGAATTCAACCATAGCTGCCGCAGACCTTAGCGGATAAGGCGCTCGCGCACGAGCACCACCCGCCCCGACCTTTTGGCCACCCAAAGCCCCACCGCGGATCATCGATTCGCGCTATGATCTTGGCATGGACATCCGAAGCACCGCGCCCCCTTACGTGCCCGATCCGGATCAAATGGCGCTATGGCCTGATGTCTCGGGCAACGCGATCAACGGGCTTGGAGAAACCAAGCGGCGACCCCCGAGCCCGGTCTACTGGCACGAGCCCGACACCATTCCGCATGGGCCGCTCCAAAATTGGTTCTACGGTCGCTACACCCAATCGCCCGAGGTTGCGGCGGCGCGGGCGCGACGACAAGAAATCATCGACAAACCATTGCCCGAGGTTGCGCCCGCGCAACGCGTCGAAACGCCGCAACGCTGGGTCGAGCTCGTCAAAGAGGCCGGAATATCTTTCGGTGCTGATGACGTCGGCGTCGCACGGATGGACCCGAGTTGGGTGTTCGAAGGGCACGAACAACGCACCTGGACGTGGGCGATTGCGATTGCCGTCCAGCACGACTACGAGGCGCTCAAGACCGCGCCCGAGGATCCCGCCGCGACCGAAGTCGTGAACCAATACGGCCGCGCGCTAAAGGTCGTGAAGGAACTCACGGGATGGATTCGCGACCAGGGCTGGGCGGCCGAAGAGAAGGGCGGCCCGATGGCGGGCTCGATGGTGATGATCCCGGCGGCGATCAAGGCAGGTTTTGGCGAATTGGGGCGGCACGGTTCGATGATCCACCGGACCTTTGGCGCCAACTTCCGATTGGCACTCGTCCTTACCGACCTGCCGCTTGAAGAAACCGGCCAAGACGTTTTCGGTGCGGATGATTTTTGCACCCGTTGCCGGGTCTGTTCCGATGCCTGTCCGCCGCAAGCCCTTTCGAGCGAGAAGCAATGGGTTCGCGGCGTCCAGAAGTGGTACGTCGATTTCGACAAATGCTTGCCCTTCTTCAACGAGAACAAGGGGTGCGGCATATGCATCGCCGTTTGCCCGTGGAGCAGGCCCGGTGTCGCCGAAACGTTGGTCAAAAAGATGGCCCGGCGAAAGGCCCGCACCGGCTAGCCGCGCCGTTTTTGTGCCCGGTGGCGCAACGCATCATCTGGCGCCGACGCTACAACATGTTGAAAATCAGGCACTTACTAGATATGCCTCAGATTCCGCCCTCAAACTCAACGCCCTCCGAGTAGTGGTAGAACGCTGGTACGGCGTTGCCACATATGGTACGTAGGCTGCCCCGAAACGGGCCCCGAAAAAACCGTACCCATGACCAAACCTGTCATCGCGCTTGCCGCCGATCACGCCGGATTTCCGCTCAAGGAGATCATGGCGGAAGAGGTGCGCGCGCTGGGCTACACCGCACTCGATCTTGGCACCCATGACGCGACCTCGGTCGACTATCCCGACTTCGGACACGCCGCGGCCGAGGCCGTTTTGGACGGTCGCGCGGGGATGGCGGTGATCTGTTGCGGTACCGGCCTCGGGATCAGCATGGCGGCCAACAAATATCCCGGTATCCGCGCGGCCCTGTGCCACGACGCGACCACGGCGCGGCTGTCGCGCGAACATAACGATGCCAATATCTTGGCCCTAGGCGCGCGCGTGATTGGCACCGAAGTCGCGCGCGACGCGCTGCGGGCATTCCTCGACACCCCCTTCGGCGGCGACCGGCATGCCGGGCGCGTCGCCAAGATCGATCAAATACGGACGAAAGAGGCTGTTTTATGACCACGGCGAGTGCGGCGCAAAACGACCAAGACAATGGATTTTTCACGACCCGTCTGGCCGACGAAGACCCCGAACTGTTCGGTGCCATTCAAGACGAGTTGGGCCGCCAGCAAAATCAAATCGAACTGATCGCCTCGGAAAACATCGTCAGCCGTGCCGTTCTCGAAGCCCAGGGTTCGGTGCTCACCAACAAATACGCCGAGGGCTATCCCGGTCGGCGTTACTACGGCGGCTGTGAATTCGTTGACGTTGCCGAGAACCTTGCGATCGATCGCGCCAAACAATTGTTCGGCTGCGCGTTCGCCAATGTGCAGCCGAGTTCCGGTTCGCAAGCTAACCAGGGTGTCTTTCAGGCGCTGATCAAACCGGGCGACACCATCCTCGGCATGTCGCTCGCCGCCGGTGGGCATCTCACCCACGGCGCTAAGCCCAACCAATCCGGCAAATGGTTCAACGCGATTCAATACGGCGTGCGTCGCCAAGACGCGTTGATCGACTACGACGAAGTTGCCGCCTTGGCGGCCGAACATAAACCGCAGCTCATCATTGCCGGCGGCTCCGCGATCCCGCGCATTATCGACTTCGCGCGCTTCCGCGAGATTGCCGATTCGGTCGGCGCGTTGCTGATGGTCGACATGGCGCACTTCGCGGGCCTTGTGGCCGGTGGCGTGCATCCCAGCCCGTTCCCGCACGCCCATGTTGCAACCACCACAACGCACAAAACTCTGCGTGGCCCGCGCGGCGGCATGATTCTGACCAACGATGCCGATATCGCCAAGAAAGTGAACTCGGCGATTTTCCCCGGCATTCAGGGTGGGCCGCTGATGCACGTCGTCGCTGCCAAAGCCGTCGCGTTCAAAGAAGCGTTGGAGCCGGAGTTCAAATCCTATGCGCGGTCCATCGTCGACAACGCCCAAGCGCTTGCGGCGCGCTTGGTCGAAGGTGGACTCGATATCGTCACCGGCGGGACCGATACCCACTTGATGTTGGTCGACCTTCGACCCAAGAGCCTCACCGGGCGCGATGCCGAGCAAGCACTCGAACGTGCGTTCATCACCTGCAACAAGAACGCCATTCCGTTTGATCCCGAGAAGCCGATGGTCACGTCCGGTCTGCGCCTTGGTACCCCGGCGGGGACGACCCGCGGATTCGGTGTCGCGGAGTTCAGAGAAGTCGGCGCGATGATCGTCGAGGTGCTGGATGCGCTGGCGGCAACACCGGGCGGCGATGCCGCCGTTGAGGCGGGCGTCAAAGATCGCGTCCTGAAGCTTTGTGCCCGTTTTCCGATTTATACGAGATAGGTATTTAGACGGCCGTCGATTAGGCCAGGGGAATTAGAATGCGCTGCCCGTTTTGTGGAAACGACGACACCCAGGTCAAAGATTCTCGACCTGCAGAAGACAATTCAGCAATCCGTCGCCGCCGGTTTTGCCCGGCTTGTGGCTCGCGCTTTACGACCTTCGAGCGCGTCCAATTGCGCGAGTTGACCGTCCTAAAGAAAAACGACCAGCGCGTGCCGTTTGATCGCGACAAATTGGCGCGGTCCATCATTACGGCCACCCGCAAGCGCCCGGTCGAGCCCGAGCGCGTCGATCGCATGATCAACGGCATCGTGCGGCGCCTGGAGAGCTTGGGTGAATCTGAAATCAACAGCACCACGATCGGTGAACTTGTGATGGAAGCGCTGGCCAGCCTCGATCAGGTCGCCTATGTGCGCTTCGCATCCGTATACAAAAACTTCCGTGAGGCCCGCGACTTCGAAGCCTTCATTGGTGAGATGGGCGGGAATGCCGAAGACGACTATTGAGGCTGATCGCGCGCATATGCGCGCGGCCTTGGCGCTAGCCCGGCGTGGGCTCGGTCAAGTTTGGCCCAATCCCGCGGTTGGTTGCGTTCTCGTCAAAGACGGTCGCGTCGTCGGACGCGGCTGGACCCAAAAAGGCGGGCGACCCCACGCCGAAACCGAAGCGATCGCGCGTGCCGGCGATGCGGCGCGCGGCGCCACGGCCTACGTCACGCTGGAACCCTGTAGTCATCATGGCGAAACGCCGCCCTGCGCCGAGGCGCTTATCGCGGCAGGTGTCGCACGGGTCGTGGTGGCCTTGGAAGATCCCGATGATCGCGTCGCTGGACGAGGTCTAGCCGTCCTCCGCGCCGCTGACATCGCGGTTGACGTGGGCGAGGGTGCAGCAGAGGCCCGCGACGTTAATCGCGGCTACCTTAAACGGCTATCAGATGGGTTGCCGATGATGACACTAAAGACCGCCATCACGACCGATGGCCGCATCGCTACTGCCGACGGCGAAAGCCAGTGGATTACCGGAGCAGCGGCACGGGCAGACGCCCACCGCTTGCGCGCCGATCACGATGCCATTGCCGTGGCCTCGGCCACGGCGCTCGCCGATGATCCCGTGCTGACCTGCCGCCTTCCTGGGATGACCGATCGGTCTCCTGTGCGGGTTCTCCTCGATGCCCATTTGCGGGTGCCGCTCACAGCGAAGCTCTATGCCACGGTGGGTGAGGCGCCGCTATGGGTATTCAGTGCGGTGCCGGCCGATGATCCCCGGGTCCAAGAGCGTCAAAACGCCGGCGCCGAACACGTCACGGTGGCAACCGATAACTCGGGCCATGGCGTCAATCTGCGCGAAACCTTTAGTCGTCTTGCGGAACGCGGGATCACGCGGTTGTTGGCTGAGGCGGGCGGCATGCTGGCAACCGCGCTGTTGCGTGACGGCCTGATTGACGATCTCGTTGCTTTCCGTGCGCCAATGCTGATCGGCGGCGACGGCGTGCCGATGATCGGCCCCCTCGGGGTTGAAACGCTAGACCAGCATATGCCGTTGCAGCGGACCGCTATCCGGGCGGTGGGCAACGATGTGGTGGAAACTTTCCGGCTGGCCGACTAAGTAACCCCCATGTTTACAGGCATTATCACGGATGTGGGGCGGGTACGCTCGATCCAAACCAATGGCGATACGCGGTTGGTGATCGAAACCGCCTACGACACCAGTGAGATCGATATCGGGGCGTCAATCGCCTGCGCCGGCCCCTGCCTCACCGTGACCGACAAAGATGACGGGTGGTTTGCGGTCGATGCGTCGGCGGAAACGCTGTCCAAAACGACGCTGGGCGACTGGGTCGAAGGAACGCGCGTCAATCTCGAACGGGCGCTGAAAGTCGGCGATGAAATGGGCGGGCACATCGTTACAGGGCACGTCGATGGCATTGCGACCGTGATCAGCGTGACGCCGGAAGGTGACTCCCGGCGTTTCGTGCTAGAAGCACCCAAAGAATACGCCCGTTACGTTGCGTCCAAAGGGTCGGTGACCCTTGATGGTGTCTCGTTGACGGTAAACGAAGTCGATGGGAGCCAATTCGGCGTGAACATTATTCCCCATACCCAGGCCGCCACGACGTTCGGCAACCTCAAGCCGGGCGACCGCGTCAATTTCGAGATTGATGTGTTGGCCCGCTACGTCGATCGACTGCGGGAAACGCTTTGATGGTCGACGCGATGACCACGCATTCCCTGCATGACTACCTCTCGTCGATCGACGAGATCATCGAGGATGTCCAGAAGGGCAAGATGATCATCCTCATCGATGACGAAGATCGCGAGAACGAAGGGGATCTCATCATCCCGGCCGAGAAAGCGACGCCCGAGGCGGTCAATTTCATGGCCAAACACGGGCGCGGCTTGATTTGCCTGGCGCTGACCGAAGAACGATGTGACGAGTTGGGTCTCGAACTCATGACCCGCAAGAATCAGTCACGTCACGAAACGGCATTCACCGTGTCGATCGAGGCGCGCGAAGGCGTCACCACCGGGATTTCAGCTGCCGATCGCGCCCGGACCATCGAGGTGGCGATTGATCCGACGAAGGGACGAGCGGATATCGGTTCGCCCGGCCACGTCTTTCCGCTCGTGGCGCGCAAAGGGGGCGTTTTGGTCCGCACCGGTCATACCGAAGCCGCCGTCGACATCGCACGGCTTGCCGGCATGAATCCTTCCGGCGTTATCTGCGAGATCATGAACGACGATGGGACGATGGCACGCTTGCCGGATCTCGTTCAATTTGCGCAATTGCATGGACTCAAAGTGGCGCGGATCGCGGATCTCATCGCCCATCGTCGCCACAACGAACAGATGGTGCAATGCGCTGTGACGCGGCCCCTGCGGTCGGTCCATGGTGGGGACTGGATCCTCTCGGTCTACACCAGCAGTGTCGACGGCGCCGAACATATTGCGCTGGTCAAAGGCGACATCAGTGGCACCGATCCGGTACTGGTTCGAGTCCATCCCTTCAACGTGGTCAACGATCTTCTTGGCGAGGTGAGTGCGCGTGGTGGCGTGCTCTACCGCGCGATGCGGCAGATCGGCGAGGCGGGCAGTGGCGTCGTGGTGATCATCCGCGAAGCCCAGGCGACCAGCTTGGTGGATCGCATTCGGCATGAGTTGGGCGAGGACGCGCCGGGTCCGTTGCGCGATTACGGCGTCGGCGCCCAGATTCTGCGCGACATCGGTGTGCGCGACATGATCTTGCTGACCAACAAACCACGTCCGGTCGTGGGCCTAGAGGGCTATGGATTGTCGATTGTCGATCGTCGTGCGATCGACGAGATGAGTCCGGCATCATGACTGAGGCACCCAGAATCCTGCTCGTAGAAGCACGGTTTTACGATGACATCGCGGATCAACTTGCTGCCGGTGCGACTGCGGCGGTCGAGGCGCGAGGGGGCGTGTGCGAACGCATCGCGGTGCCCGGCGCAATGGAAATTCCTTTGGTGGTGCGCTTTGCGGTCGACGCGGCGAAAGCTGGTACGGCGGCGGCGTTCGACGGTTTCGTCGCGTTGGGTTGCGTCATCCGCGGCGAAACCACGCATTACGACCATGTTTGCCAAGAAAGCATCGGTGGACTGCACAAACTCGCACTGCGCCACGCGCTGGCGATTGGAACCGGCGTCCTGACCTGCGAGGACCGCGACCAAGCCTGGGCCCGCGCCGCTGTCGATCAAGGCAACAAGGGCGCCGCCGCGGCCAATGCCGCGCTTGATTTGATTGCGGTGCGCGATGCTTTTCGCACCGGAGGTTGACCCGGCCATGCCCGGCGGACAATCAGGATCAGGCGAGCGCACGGCAGCGCGGCTTGCCGCGGTTCAGGCGCTCTATCAAATATCGATTACCGGTGTGTCGGCAGATGGCGTGATCGGTGAGTTCATCGAGCATCGTTTTGGTCGGGAAATCGACGGGTTGGTCTACGAGGGCGCCGATCGGGCGTTCTTCGAAGACTTGGTCCGCGGGGTCACGACGCGCGACGCGGAAATCACGACACAGGTCCAGTCGGCCCTCGACAAGAGCCGCGACCTCGATCGTTTGGAGAAAATCCTTGCGGCCGTCCTACGCGCGGGAACGTTCGAGCTTCTAACGCGCATTGACGTCCCGGCCCGTGTCGTGATCAGCGAGTACGTTGATGTGGCCCATGCGTTTTTCGAAGGCCCGCAACCTGGATTCGTGAACGGCGTTCTCGACAAACTGGCGCGGCAGGTTCGATCCGCCGAAATGGCGGGTCAGACGCAAAAGGGCGCCGCCTAGGCGCGAGCGATCATGAGCAGGCGTGGCGAGTTCGATCTGATCGCGCAAAGCCTGGCGCCGCTCAGCAATACGGCCAACGGCCTCGGGCTTACCGACGACGCAGCCCTATTCGATCCCACCCCCGGACACACCGCGGTGATGAGCACCGACACCTTGGTAGCGAACGTCCATTTCCTCCCCGACACGGCGCCGGCTGATGTCGCCCGCAAGGCCCTGCGGGTGAATCTGTCCGACATTGCCGCCATGGGCGCGGTCGCACGGGGCTATCTGCTTAATCTCGCCCTGCCCGAGACCGTGACCGATGCGCGGGTGGACGCGTTTGTAACAGGGCTAGCCGCCGATCAGCAGGCCTTTGGCGTCACCCTTTGGGGAGGCGATACCGTCCGCACATCAGGTCCCCTGACACTGTCCGTGACGGCGATCGGCGAGGTGCGAACGGGGCGCGCGCTCAAACGCTCTGGCGCACAGGTCGGCGACCAGGTCTATGTGACAGGAACAATCGGCGATGCGGCGGCGGGTCTTCGGTTGCTGTCCGGTTCGAGCAGCCTTGCCGCGTCGGACGCAGACTTCCTCGCTGACCGGTACCGGTTGCCCCAACCGCGTAGCACCGTCGGCCCGCGGCTCGTCGGATTGGCTTCTGCGGCACTCGATGTTTCGGACGGTTTGATCGCCGACCTCGGTCACATTTGCGAAACCTCCTCGGTCGGGGCCACGGTGCGCGCTGCCGATGTGCCGCTATCTGCCGCGCTTCGAGCCGCAATCGCGCGGGACGTTCTTTCGCTGCCGGATGCCTTAACCGGTGGCGATGACTATGAGCTCTTGTTTTGTGCGCCGCCGGCAGTGCACGACGTTATGAAGACGCTTGGCGCGGCGCTTGGCGTTTCGATCAAGGCGATCGGTGAAATCACGCAGGGCGGCGGGGTAACGCTGCTCGACAAAAATGGCGGCGTCATCACCCTGCAACGCGCGGGACACACGCACTTTTGAGACTGTGACCGACGGCGAGCGGCGATACCGGCGGAAGCCTTGGTCCCGCGCCGACCGCGGGCCCCCTAAGAACAGACCCGCCGGATGGATTTTTCGCTCTAGGGCGCTGAACTTGTCCGCAACCGACCGACGGCGTAGCGTTGCGGCGATTGAACGCGTCTGAGAGAGTTCCGTGAAGAAGCTTCTGTTTCTGGGTGTCGGCATCATCTTGCTGGTCGTCGTTGCGGCGGTGGGCATGTCCCTCGTCGGGGGCGGCGCCAAAGAAGAAGAGGTTGCCGAGGTTAAGGTCGAAGAGCCGGTCGTGCCGGCGGAGACGGTTGAGTACGAAATGCGCCCGCTTGGCGTGCCGGTGATCAGCAACAACAAAGTTCGTCGCTACGTGATCATGTCCGCGAAGTTCGAATTGCTGGCGCGCCCCGACCAGGCTGCACATGCCGAAGAAGATCGCCCCATTCTGCGCGATGCGATCGTCCGCTCGGTCCATGACAAGCCGCTCCGCCTCAAAGAGGACGGCTCGATCGATCAGCGTGATCTCAGTGCCCGCTTTCTCCAATCCGCCAACCAAGTGTTTCATGGAATTGCCAAAGGCGTAAAGGTTGGTGAGGCCAAGGCCGGTCGTCCGGCACCGCCTGCAGCGGCGCCACCACCCAAGAAAAAGAGCAGTGGCGGCGGCCACTAGGAGAACAAATTGGCGTCCAATGCGAAAACAACCGTAGGGCTGCTGGCCCTATGTCAGGCTTTCTTTACCTCGTCGAGCTCGATCATGGCTCTCACCACGGGCTTGGTCGGCTTTCAGTTTCTCGGCGAAGATACGACGTTGGCCACCGTGCCGGTCTCGGCCATGGTGATCGGGACCGCGATCGCCACGGCGCCGGCGTCGATAATCATGAAACGAGTCGGGCGCCGCTGGGGCTTTACGATCGGCGCGCTCATCGGGGTCCTTGGCGCGGCAATCGCCGCGCTCTCGGTGTGGCAGTTGAGTTTTTGGGGGTTCAGTTTCGGCATCCTCTTGATGGGGATGTACAATGGGTTCTCCCACTACTACCGCTTTGCCGCGGCTGATGTGTCGTCGGCAAAATTTCGCAGCCGCGCGATTTCGCTGGTGCTGTTTGGCGGCGTGGTCGCCGCGTTCGTCGGCCCTGAAATCGCGTTGCGGACCGCGGACCTCGTGCCGGGCGCCCAGTTTCTGGGAACCTACCTCGCGGTGATCGCGTTGGTGGTCGTCTCCATCATCCTGATTCAATTCATCCGTATCCCGGCGCCCACCGTTGAAGAGCGCAACGAAACCGGTCGTCCCATGTCCGAGATCATGCGGCAGCCCAAGTTCATCGTGGCGGTGCTATCCAGCATGATCGGCTTTGCCGTCATGGTCCTGCTGATGACGGCGACGCCCATTGCAATGGTCGAGCAGTTCAACCACGCGCTTCGGGATGCCAAGACCGTCATTCAGTGGCATGCGCTGGCGATGTTTGCGCCTTCCTTTGTGACCGGCATGCTGATCTTTCGATTTGGGG